>CALDTA010000392.1:0-3648 GCA_937924455.1 uncultured Deinococcales bacterium | reverse complement strand
CTTTGTTTTTACGGAGTTATATTGAGATAAAAATAACGAAATAGTCTTGCTAAAATTTAGAGTGTGCTTGACATTTTAAGCACACTCTAAAAGGTATTGCTTATTAATATGTTTTGGTTAGCTTAATCGATATTAGTAGACTTATACTTATCAAGAAGACGCTGAGGTTTTTTAAGCGCATCTCTTCTGAACGGGTCAGCAAGAACATTAGCACCACCCTCAATAACACCCTCAATAACCGCAGGACGACCAGATGCCATAGCTTCACGAACTGCATCTTGAACATCGCCGTAGTCTTCAACACGGATACCAACAGCACCCATGTCACGAGCAAGCTGTGCATAGTCAGGGTTTTCGTGTAGGTTACTACCAACATAGCGGTCACCGTAGAAGTCCACTTGGTTCTTCTTCTCAGCACCCCACTCGTGGTTGTTAGCAACGATTGCGATTACAGGAATGTTCTCACGAACTGCTGTCATGACCTCAGAAAGACCGCTGATACCATAAGCGCCATCACCTTGGAAGGCAAAGACTGGTGTGTTTGGTGCAGCCATCTTCGCACCCATAGCAGCGCCATAAGCAAAGCCACAATTACCCCAACTTAGGGCGGCTAAGTGCTTACGAGCACCATTGAAGTGGAAGTAGTCGTTGGTCATTGAGCTGTTGTTACCAATATCAGTGGATACGATTGCATCTTGAGGAATAACTTCAGCAAGTTCTTTTAGGAAACGACGTGGGTGCATAAGTTTGTTTGTTGAGCTTGACCACTGGTCTTTTTCTTCAGCCCACTTAGCATTTTCTGCTTTAACATCATCAAGACGTGCTTGAACTGGTTCAGCATCTGGCTTACGTGCTTTAAGTGCTTTAAGAAGTTCAACAGAGAACTCTTTAACATCCGCAAGACAAGCAACGTCAACTTTTTGAGTAAGACCAAGCACCTTGTGATTGATGTCTACTTGAACAATTTTTGCATCTTTTGGCCAGTACTCTTCACCATATTGTGGCAAGGTACCGAATGGTCCAAGACGTGTGCCTAAAGCAATTACAACATCAGCTTTGTTGATGGTGCGCATAGCTGCTTTAGAACCACAATAACCGATTGCACCAACAGCAAGCTGGTGGTCACGTGGGAATGTATCGTTGTGCAAATATGTATTTACAACAGGTGTTGTCATGTACTCAGCAATTGCTTGAACTTCTGCAATAGCGTCTGCTTGAGAAACACCGCCACCAGAAAGAATAACTGGATACTTAGCGTTAGCAAGAAGTTCTGCTGCAGCTTCAATGTTTGCAAGTGAACCTGGACCACGTGTTACGTCTAATGATGGGTAAATATCATAATCTGCTTCACCATAGAAATAGTTACGTGGAATATTTAGCTGTGTAGGACCATTTTCGACTTTAGCCATGTAGAAGCACTGGCGAGTAAGGTCAGCCATGCGGTCTGGGCTAGGTACACGAACTTGGAAAACAGTTTGTTTTTCGAACATTGGCATTTGGTCTAGCTCTTGGAAACCACCAAGACCCATACCGCCTGAACCTGCTTCTGGTGTGATTGCTACAACTGGTGAGTGTGCCCAGTATGCTGCTGCGATAGCAGAAACAAAGTTAGCAATGCCTGGACCGTTTTGAGCGATACAAGCTTGAGGCTTACCAGTAATACGTGCCATACCATCAGCAGCGTGTGCAGCAGCCTGTTCATGTGCAACAGGAATAAATCTGATGCCTGCATGTGGCATGATGTCTAGTGCATCCATGAAAGCAGAACCAACAATGCCCCAGATGGTATCGATACCTTCTGCGACTAACTGCTCCACCAATGCTTCACTTGGGGTCATACGGACTTTAGCCATGAGTCTCTCCTTATGGAAATGTTTTTAGACGTTGATAGTCGCTTTCATACTACATCAATTACTATGTAGAGTTTTAGTCACAAACTGACCGAACCAATAAACGTTCGTGACCAAAAAACATTTCAGAATAAATATAGAAATAGAAACATATTAGATCTTATATAAAAATGCTTATCTAAGACCTGAAAATCACATTAAACTTACAGATTTTACTATAGTGCTCTATTGGTACTGTGATAAGGACCAAATATTATTGTAATTAGGAGACCAATTATTAGGCATGTTGATAGGGTGTAATTTTGTAGCTTGCTAAACATACTCATCTAATTTTTGAGTGGTTTCTTTAAATATATCGAGTGTGAGGTTGCGAGGTTGCTCGAGCAACCATGGAACCAGCGCCTGACCATTGAGCACAGGTAAGTAGCCTACCTTACCCATACCTTTGACTTTGCTATTAGGAAACACAAGTAGGGGCTGTACGTCGTACTTTACAATTTCTTGAATTTTGCCCGCTACACGCCAGCACTGTTTAGCAATGCTGCTATTGGCTTTTTGCCTACCATGTGTAAAGACACCTTGTGGTGTAGTCAAAACATCTCCACTAAAATTTTTAACTTCAATCACAAAAATGCCTTTGGTACTCACAGCAATGTGATCAACATTTTCACCAATTAAGGCAATATCGTGGTAAATATGCCAACCTCTAGGGAGTGTAGCCAGTTTTTGAGCTATGTTTTGTTCGCCAAGTAAACCTTGTAAATAGGAACGGGAATGCTTTTTCTCGGCATCTGACCAGTAAGTTTGGTTGAGGCTTTTACCTACTTTTCCTTTTATACGGGCCATTTCTACATTCCTATCAAGTTGTTGGGTCAGGACTAACCCCATTGGGTTAGTTCATACTAACAAATTTAGGCGATGTGTTTTGCTGACCTTGCGATTAAACTTTGTATAAGTTATTCGAGAGACGGATAACTAGAAAAGATATAGAAAGACTTAAAAAGATATAGAAAGACTTAAGGAGTTAGACATGAAAAGATCAATTTTGAAAACATCAGTAATTTCACTCAGTATTCTTGCAATTGCATCTGCACCAGCGTTTGCACTTACCCAAAGTGTTAGCACACAGAATATTAATCAAGCACCTGTTCAGGAAAGCCAACTGCAAGCTCATCATCCTGAAGATGATTATGAAGATTACGAGATGGAAATGGACTACTATCTAGAGGATTACAAAGAAGGGTATCGAGATGGTTTTGCTGATGGTTTTATGGCAGCCCTTGAAGAACTTGAAGGTATGTACTTTGAAGATGGTTTCTTTGAAGATTTCGAAGACTTTTACGGTGATGATGACTGGCAAGAAGATGACTGGGGCGAAGAGGACTGGGAAGAAGATGTTGAGTTTTTAGATACTGCACCAGATGGTCTAAGCCCAACTTACCTACCTGAAGGTCTTGCTTTTGACGAAGCTTATAGCTATACAGATGAAGATAGTATCACCGATGAAGGTGCTTTCTACTTCAATGAAGATACGGGTGACTACTTAGACGTAAATCGGTTAAACATAAGTATTGAAGAAGCTACTGAGCTTTACGGTGAAGACTTCATGGCAGATATTGCTGACCTTCCTACAAAAGAGATTGCAGGTACGGTTGTATATCTTGAAAGCATGACTGAAGATGGAGAGTCGTATAGTACTGCTTACTTTAGTAAAGCTGATGGACTCTATACAGTGGATAGTAACTTATCAGACGCAGAAATGAATGTTGTTCTATCAAGCTTGTTAGGACAGTAATTT
>CALDTA010000391.1:0-7050 GCA_937924455.1 uncultured Deinococcales bacterium | reverse complement strand
TGTTTAAGGATTTACAATAAGACGCTCGTCTTCATAGACAAAACCCTGTGTACGAGCAAGTTGTTCACGATAGCTCAAATCAAACTGGTGGTTTACAGTCGCTTGCAATAGGTCATTTTCAGCACGCAGTTCTTGCATGGAGTGCTCGAGCTTCCCCAACATCATAGTTCTATCTTTGTATTGGGTATATTCCCAGAAGTAGATATAGCTAATATGCACAATACCCACAACAGCAACGAGTAAAAAAAGCCAAGACAAACCCCTAGCATGTTTAGGTGGCTGAGGTTGTTGTATGGATGTTTGTTTTGCTGAAATGGTTGATGTGCTATTCATTAGACTTTAAAGCTTTCTGGTATATAGAAGAAATTAATGTGCTACCTTATCATAATCTTTTGAATAAAGTAAAGGCTGTAAATTTTTGACCAACAAGTCGAGATGAACACAGCCGTTTGGGCTGAACATGGTTACGAAGCTGTAAGAGCTCGTGCGAAATCATAAGCGTACTAAGTCTTGAAGGTCATAATATACCTTTAATCCTAAGGCTTTGGCTAAGCGTACATCTTCATCTGCACCATTTGATTCGCCATCTATACGAAAAACAGCATCGCAATGACGCAATAGCCTGTGGGCAGCAGGGTAAACAATTTCATCATAAAGTTCATCACCTACCTGTTTCGAGCCTGCAATTTTTAGTAGAGGCAGAGCAACCCATTCACCAATTACAGGAATATGTCCAGCCCTAAAAATATCAAGTGCTGTGCTTTCTAAGCGTCTCAGATTTTCTGCCATTTTTTCTGGATTGTCATTCGTACCGCTGCGATAAGGACCAGCAACTAAAATCATTTTAGACATTAGATAATTCCTTATTCGTAAATATATGTAGTGCAGCGTGTTGCAAGAGCATAATTGTTTTGGCGTCTTTGATTTCACTAGTTGAGATCATTGTCAGAGCTTGATTGAAATCTAATTCCAAGACTTCGATTTCTTCCCCTTCTTCTTCAATGCCTCCGCCTTCAGCAACTTTGTTGCTTGGATCATAGCTGGCAACAAAAAGGTGTAGTTTTTCAGTTACTGCTCCTGGGCTCATATAAGATTCAAAGACCTTTTCGATATCACTGACTTGATAACCTGTTTCTTCTTCAGCTTCGGCACGGATGCGGTCTTCTGGACTAGCTTTGTCTAGTAAACCTGCGGCTACTTCAATCAAAAATCCATCTTCAGGATTAGTGACAAAGGCGGGGTAGCGGAATTGTTTTGTCAAAATGACTGTTCTATTGTCTAAGTTGTAAAGCAATATAGCTGCCCCATGCCCACGGTCATAAGTTTCTCGCTGTTGTGTTTGCCATTCACCGTTATCACGTTTGTAGTCAAATGTCGTTGTTTTAAGGATGTACCAGTTATCCGATAAGAGTTTGACGTCTTTGATTCGTATTCTTTCTTTGATGCTTTGTTCCGCATTATTCATATTTTTTAGACTCCATTTGATTAAGGTTATTAATGAACAGGGATGAGGAATACTCCGAGGCTTGCCTCGAAAATAAAATATTCGACGTATGGCTTGCCAGACAAGAATTCCTTGTTGATCCCCTGTCGGCTTGCCGCGGGGTTCGTTCATTTTCTTGTTTGAATCATTATGCGTGTAAAATCGTGCAATGTCAAGAAAATTCGTGTATACTTGATTAGATGTTAACAGAACAACGAAAAAAACATATATTGAACCTATTAGAAAAAAATGGTCAGGTTGTTGCTAAAACACTGGCACATGAACTAGAACTGTCTGAGGATACGATTCGTCGTGACTTACGTGAATTAGCAAAAGAAGGCTTACTTCAACGCGTACATGGTGGTGCATTGCCAGCTTCACCTGCACTTGCAGATTTTTCCACGAGGCAGGGGATAGCAACTGATGAGAAAATTGCTATTGCAAAAGCTGCTGCACAGTTTATTCAAGAAGGTCAGGTTGTTCTCTTAGATGGCGGTACGACAGCAGTGCAACTTGCACGCCACTTACCTCAACGATTAGCTGCAACAATCGTTACGCATAGCCCAAGTGTCGCTATAGAGCTGGCTACTCACCCCACTGTTGAAGTTATTTTGATTGGTGGTAGGTTGTTTAAACATTCTGTCGTGACTGTGGGAACAGCAGCGCTTGAAGCACTTTCACATATTCAAGCCGATATTTATTTTATGGGTGTAACGGGAGTACACCATGAAGTTGGCTTGAGTACAGGAGATTTAGAAGAGGCTTATATGAAAAAAGCGCTTAGTGACCATGCAGCAGAGACGGTTGTTTTGGCATCAAGTGAGAAGATAGGAGTGGCTTCACCCTATGTCATTAAACCTTTAGAGGAAATAAGTGCTTTAATTGTTGAATCTAATGTTCCAAAATTGATAGCTCAACAGTGTAAAAAATTAGGAGTTTCCATCATAAAGTCAATCTAAAGGTTGGAATGAGAAGTTTTAGGTAGGATTTGTTTTTGATGATAGTCTTTTATCATCCATGTTGTTAACTAAAGTTCCAACATTGAAGTTAGGTGTGTTTGTGAAAACTTCTTCTACAGGTAGTGGTTTAGCAAAGTAGTAGCCTTGTGCTTCATCGCACCCTAAGTCATGTAGGATTTTAAGTTGGTCTTCGGTTTCAACACCTTCAGCAATTGTTGTTAGACCAAGGCTTTGTCCTAAGGTAATAACTGTTTTGATAATTGCAGGATTGGCTGTTGTTTCAAGTTTGTCAACAAAAGATTTATCTATTTTTAGTTTGTCTAGTGGTAGGTCTTGTAAGTAGGTGAGTGATGAATAGCCTGTACCAAAGTCATCAATAGAAATGTTGATGTTGAGTGTTTGGAGTAGCTCTAGACGTTCTATGACTGTCTGGATATCACTCATTACAACAGATTCTGTGACTTCTAGTTCTAAATATTTTGCGTCTAAACTATGCATTTTGAGTGCGCTGACGACAGTATCGACAAAGTCATTTTTAGCAAATTGCTTTGCTGAAATATTAACAGCTACGCACAAAGGAGGATGACCTTGTGTTTGCCATTTGGCATTTTGACGGCAAGCTTCATACAGTACCCAGTTACCTAGATCAATGATCAAATTTGTTTCTTCAGCAATAGGTATAAAGGTGCCTGGAGAAATTAAACCCTTTTTTGGATGACGCCAACGTACTAATGCTTCAAGTCCGATAATTTCTTGGGTGTATATATTGTATTGTGGTTGGTAGTGGAGCTCGAGCTCATCTCGTTCAAGCGCTAGCTTTAGCTCTTGTTCTATTTTTGTACGTTCTTTAACTTCTTGTGCCAAGCTCTCTGTAAAGCCACTGACGTTATTTTTGCCAGAATTCTTTGCTTGGTACATGGCACTATCAGCATTGCTAAGTAATGTTTGGATATCGTTTCCATCATTTGGGTAGAGACTTACACCAATACTTGCACCAACTGTTACCGTATGCCCATTTATATCATAAGGTTCCAAGAAAAATTTTAAATAGTCATTTGCTATTTTTAGTGCATTATCTCTGTTATCAACGCTTGAAAGTATTAGTGCAAACTCGTCACCACCCATTCGGGCTAGGATATCTTCTTGTCTTTTTCGACTTTGAATTCTTTCTGCAACCCTAATAAGTAATTCATCTCCAAGTGCATGACCTAGAGTGTCATTAACATATTTGAAGCCATCTAAGTCTATAAATAAGACTGCAAATTGGAGCTTGCGTCTTCTGGCTTTCTGAATAATTGCAGAAATATCACTTTCAAACTGGACTCTATTTGGAAGATTGGTAAGTGCATCATGATAGGCTTGATGCTCGATTTGTCGCATAAGCTTATGTTTTGAAATGGCAGCTGCTACTTGATTCGCAACGGTGTCGAGTAATTTCAAATCATTTTTTGAAAAGTCAGGGTCATCCATATGATTGATGACAGCGATTGTTCCTTCTACCTTTCCATCATGAATGAACGGAATCACAGCAACGCTGCCAATTTTTAGATCGATTATTCGTTGGCTTAGTTCAGGAGATTCACGATCGTCAATGACACCTTTAGGAGTAAAAGCAACCTGTTTGTTGTCTATAGCCCAACCACCTAAGCCACTTGTTACCTCCTCAAAATCAAGGATTTGTAAAGGGCTATCTTTGATTTCGGTAGTACTAACGCTTTCAATATAGCTCTCTTTCGTATTGATTTTATACATCATAGCCCAACGTGCATTCATAGCTTCTCTTATGTATTTGACGATATTATCCATGAGCTCTTCGAGATTGTCATATTGTTGAACTGCTTGACTAATTTTATGTAGAGATTCGTTGCGTCTAAGATCACGTTTGACTTGTGCATGTAATTGGGCATTTTCGATAGCTACCGACATCAGTTCAACTACTTTTTGACCTAATGCAAAATCGTTATCGTATAATTCTTGATTTTCATAGCCAATACCCATAAATCCCCAAAATTCTGAATTGACCAATATCGGGAGCAACATGGTTGAAGTTCCAAACATATTAGTTTTTTGAGATATATTTTGTTCATAGCTGTCAGGGTTTAGGTAAAAGAGCTGTTTCTCTTCAATCAGTTTTTGTGCAATGGCATGGTCTGAACTCACCAACTCAGGTAGAAGTGATTCTTGAAATCCATAGCTCGCTACAAGTCGTAAGTGTTCTCCATCTAAAATACGAATGTAACTAAATGAGTAGCCAAAAATCTCGCTAATTTTTTCAAGGCTTACGTTGAATAGTTCTGTGAGCTCGAGCTGACTCGAAATAGCCTTCTGTAATTCATCTAGAAGACTCAGTTCATTTGTTTTGTATGTTGCTTCTTCAAATAGTGATTTGTATTGAAGTTCTCGACTTTGAAGTTCTTTTTCTAGTGTAAAGCGCTGCCACAGAGCAGAAATTTGATTTGCAAATATCTTACTCTGATGCAAGGTGTCTTCAGAGAATGCACTATAGCTTGAAAAGTTATCAATGTTAAACATGGCAACTGCTTCACCGTTAACGTGTATCGGAATGGATAAAATGACCATCAGACGTCTTGGCGCTTCGGTTTGTTTAAGGTCATTTTTCTGGTTTTTTGTATCTATCTCTTCTTGTACAAAACGCATAGGCTCAGCGATACTGATATCCCGATACAACTGATTTGGACGAAGCAAGTATTGTTGTTGTAGGGCTAGGTCATGCCCTATAGCAGCTTCTGTGCGGTACATACCTTCTTGTGTTTTTACAAGTAAGCTACCACCTTCAGCATCAGGCAGAACATTCAAAGCTCCTTCGAGAAGAGTTTGGTAAAAACTTTCCGTTAGATCACTAGCCAGAGATGTCTCAACGAGCTGAGCCATATTGCTTCTGAAGAGCATTTGATCTGAAAGTACCTGTTCTAGGTCAAAGCGTTTCCAAAGTGCTGCAATATGTCGACTGAAGACTTGTGCTAAATGTACAGTTTCTTCTGTAAATATAGTTTTATCATAAAAGTTATCAATATTGATAAGTGCTATTAGTTTGTCGTTATTGTGAATCGGTATAGAAAGCGATACTTGCAGTTCACTTAAGTTTTGATCGAGACCTTCTTGTTTCTTATTTTCTAAATCTGAATTATCAACATTATAGGTCAACATTGGAGAGGATGAAGTTGCGTCAAAATGCAGCTCTCCTTCTTCAAGGACTATATCTTTGAGCGCTTCAAAATTGTAGTTGTTGACTGCTGTAAAATGAAACTTGTTATCTCTTTGGCGGACAAGTAGGCTGCCAGCTTCTGCACCAGCTATTCCTTGGATGGCGCTATCAAGAATCATTTGATAAAAACTATCATTGCCATGACCATCATCACCAGCTAGAGATTTTTCGATAAGCTCAGAGAGGTTTGTTCGAAATTGAACTTGGCGAATGAAAGAAGATTGTTCTTCTCTGAGTTGTTCTTCAAGCTCTTTTTGCTTTATAAGCTCAGTGTTTAAAGTGTTGTGGATTTGAGAATTATCTAAGGCTAACGATACAAGTTGGGCGAATCGGGTATGTATATCTTTAAGCTCATCTGTAAAGTGAAGTTTTTTTCGTGAGGTGTAACCTAATATTCCTCGGAACTCGCCATTGAGTGAAAGTGGAAATCCAGCGACAGACTGAATTTTTTCAGTGTAGTGCTTTTCAGCACGTTGTGGGTATTTTTGATAGTCTTCTATATATAATGCCTGATTTGTTTGCCAAATTTTCCCCATTGCACCGAAACTTTTATCAAACTTGGTAGTTTTGATTAGCTGTTTAAAGATTCCAGTTGCAGCAACTATAGATAGCGTTTCATCTTCGTTTTTAAGTGCAATGTATGCGTCTGTATGTTTACTCAATTGACTAAGTTGATTCAAGATAATATTGAGAGTGGTCTCAATATCTTGGTGTTCCGCAAGGCTCACTGCTGTGTCATGAAGCAAGTTAAGGTAGGTATTTTTGCGTTCAAGTTCTATCTCAGTATTTTTGATGTGAGAAATGTCAATAATTACGCTTTGAAAATAGACTATTGACTTAATTGGGTCTCTTTTAAAATTGGCATTATCTCGAATCCATATATAGTCGTTATCTGCTTTGATTCTGTCTGGTTTGATTCTGTCTGGTTTGATTCTGTCTGGTTTAATTCTGTCTGGTTTGATTCTGTAGGTGACATTGTATTCACCTAAGTCAAGTTCAGCGGCTTGTCTGATTTCGTCAGCTATTTGGTGTTTATCGTCAACGTGGACAATGTCTGACCAACGTAGATGAAGATTTTCTGGATCAAGACCAAGAAGTGTAATATTGTCAGAAAAATCTATGAATTGCTGCTCGCCATTTTCTAAATTTAACGACCACCTGACAATAAAGACTTCACTGTTGTTTTCTAGTGTAGATAGTTCTTCCCAAATAATCTCAGAATTACTTGAATGTTGTGAATCTGAATCTTGTGAGTTTTTTTGTTGAGATGGTACTGATGACATGATGAGGCAAGCCCGCTTTAGAGATAATCAGTTTATAGATAATCGTTGACTGATGTATCGCAGTCTAAAAATGTAAGATTACAAAAATGTTTCCACTTT
>CALDTA010000390.1:0-15783 GCA_937924455.1 uncultured Deinococcales bacterium | reverse complement strand
GGCAATTCACAAAAGCATTCAGTCTTCAGACTTAGATACAACAATTCAACTTAGCAACAAAATCTTAAGTTTTATAGGACGCTTCTTTGCACCGCTTCTTGATAGATTACTAATCCGTATCGCAAAAAACAAAAATCCCACAATTAACTAAAAGTGCATCTGCAAAATAGCTGCTACAAAAAGCTCTTCCACGATTTATTGACCCTCGTCAATAAATCGGCGAGTGGAGGCAAGTAATACCGAAGTGAATCATAAATGTCATAATCGGAGTTAAAGCATATTTTGTGTTGCTAAAGATGGCATTTGTAATAATAAACTCCGCAGCATAAACAGATAAGTAAAGCTCAATCTTATGGTGCTATGCCTTTAACAGATTGCTTAGTACTTTTCTAACTGATGGAATCTTTTTTGCAATTGCAAAGAGTATCAGCTTTATTGTCTAGGACAACAAAACTATTGCAAATACTGAGTTCAATTGTCTCAAATTATGCGTTTGTTATCGACTTTCTTCGTTTAGGAAGCACATAAACATGTTTCTAGCCACACTGTTTGCCCTTTAACTCAAACCAAAAATCTAAACATAAAAAAGAGCATAAAAAAGAGGTGGTGTCTTTCGACACCACCTCAAAACATCTTTATATCAAGCTAGTACTTAGTTACAAGTAACTGTACAAGATTGATACTGAGCTAGTTGAGCACGTAGCGACTCAAGTTCACGCTCTAGAGATGCTGTATAAGCAGATTGATTCGGGGAAGAATACAGAGCACAGAAATCATAGAAAGAACGTACGAAGCTTGCATACGGTTCTTCGATGAGACCTGTTGGACCTTGTGGACCTGCTGGACCCATTGGACCTACTGGACCTGGAGCACCATTAGTACCATTAGCACCTGCTGGACCCATTGGACCTGGACCACCATTTGCACCTGCTGGTCCTACTGGACCTACTGGACCTGGAGCACCTACTGGACCCATTGGACCCATCGGACCTGGACCACCATTTGCACCTGGAGCGCCTACTGGACCTGCTGGACCCATTGGACCCATCGGACCTGGACCACCGTTAGCACCTGGAGCGCCATCAGCACCATTTAGACCATTAGCACCTGGAGCGCCAACTGGACCTGCTGGACCCATTGGACCCATTGGACCTGGACCACCGTTAGCACCTGGAGCGCCTACTGGACCTGCTGGACCCATTGGACCTACTGGTCCTGCTGCACCGTTACGGCCTGGAGCGCCTGGAGCACCTGCACAGTCAAGAGCATCTACACGGCCGTCGCCATTGCGATCTTCGTTCGCATCGCCAACGCCGTTTCTATTTAAGTCAAAACAACTAACGCCTGCTGGACCAGTTGCACCGGGGGGACCTGCCGGGCCTGCTGGACCTGGAGCACCATTTGCACCTGCTGGACCCGCTGGGCCTGCTGGTCCCATTGGACCAGGAATCATTGGAATTGAGAAGCTAGTACGTGGTGCACAGCTTAGTTCCACCTGAACACGCTGTTCAGATGCACCGCCACCATTTACTCTAACTATCATTTCTCCAACAACAGATGTTGTGCCAAAAATTGCAATTGGGTCGGTTGGGCAGAATGTTAAGAATTCTACAACATCGCGACCTGAGTTTCTAATATCATTTCTTGCTTCAACTACACCGGAATAAGAAAGAACGCGTAGCCACTCGAAACCACCTTGGGACAATGTTTCAGTGACATCATACTCGTAACGTTGATTTGTTACATTTTGTACAACAAAAGTAGCTTCCCTAGTTTCATTTGAACTGGAAGCCAATCTTACAGTGTGGACACGAGGTGTCGGATCAGGCACTTCGATCACTGCAAGTACTTCAGAGGTACCCAAGAAACCACCTTGAACCTGAGCAAATGCAGGCACGCACAATGCGAGCAACATCACACTAAGAATTAAAGGTGTAGAGATTCTTCGCAACCAATTGGCAGAAGAAGCCCGTCTCCTAAAGGTTCTCATGTTTTTTATACCCCTTCCTCAAACTACTTTCCCTAGAATCTAAAATTTTGGTCGAACTTTGCAACAGTGAGGAACCATCACCGATTACAAACAAGCTTAAAAAACTTGTACGCAAATTAAAAATTATTTGTGCAAACTGAGTTCATAGCACGCCAATTAGATTGACTTAGCTTTGATGTCACAAACATTAACCATCAATCAATATGACCACAAAACGCTCAAACTACCTAAAAAAACTAATGGTTTTAGGCTTATAGGTTTTACGTGTAATAGTTTTAATTTTGATGGTTTGAATTTCGACATTAAACTTCCCAGTTTAGAATATTTCACAATACAACTAAAAACATAACTTTAATTTCTTAGCATCATTAGTTTAACTAGATGTATCACCCAAAAAACTAACACATATATTAAAAAGTCTTTAGAATCAAATATATTGCAAAACAAATCTATTTAAGCACTTCACTAACTGTATATTTGTACCGTACAATTAGACAACATTAGACAACATCTTCACAGTATCTTTTTAACTTTTTTGAGTGTCACAGCTTCAAAAAACCTGATACTCTTACACTAAATTTCGACTTCATTACTTATGAAATCTAGAACCACTACTTACTGGGACCATTACTTAGATTGTTATCTATTTAGATAATTCACCCTATTAGATAACTTACAGCGTTTCCACGAAATAACTGTACGCTCAAGTCATCTAATCACTATTCACAACCTATACTTCTCAAAACCACCACTTCAAATCGTTATTAAATTTCAAGCTGTCAGATCTCAAAAAGTAAAAGAGTTCTCCATTCAGTTTAATTTAACGATATTGCACTAAACGCTAAAGTAGAAAAATTAACTAAAAACACTTTTATGAACTTAACGTTAAACTACAAAATCGTTTCTTGATGTACTACCTACTGGTGTACTAGCTACTACGGTGTTTTAACTAGGTATTCTAAGTGTTCTAATGGTGCTCTAAATACACAAATGTAAGGATAAAACACAATAATAAAATAGAATGACCTTTGTCAATGCCATTTTCCTCATGAAAGCCATTTGTTTCTCTCATGACGTTATGCGTTTTCGATACTGTATTTGTCTTAGATAAAAACTAGATAAAAAAACAAGCGTTAATAGCTACAATTACACAACTATCTGATTTATACTAACTTGTGCCTTCTATAGCTGAATTGCGACAGCGTTTAAAAAGACCTTTAGAGCTCGAGCGCTCCACTGGCTTCCAAGATAGTGCCGTAGTGGGAGGCTTAGAGAAATTAGTCACTACACTCGGTAAACCCTTTGCAGACATTCGAGCTGTGCTAGAGGGTTACAGTGAATTAGATGCTACGGCACGTGAAGTCAAGCTTGAACAAGCATTAGCTTTATTAAAAAATGCTGAAGAAAAAGATGCCCAAAAAGAGAAGGTATCTTCTGCAAAACAGATCCAGACTGGCCCCCAAATAATTGAAACTCAAAAAAAAGAAGCTACTCAAAAAGAGAAAGTAAGTTTAAAAGCAACTCAGTTAGATGAATTATTGGGCTCGAGCCTAGTTCCCATAGGCGCACAAGCACCCAAAAAACTCTCTGCAATCGGCATAGATAGCTATCGAACACTCCTGCACTACTACCCAAAACGCTACGAAGATAGACGGGTACTCCCTTACTTTGCTGCCCTAACAGATGAAGAAACCGTAACCGTCGGTGGTACAGTCGTCAGCCGAAAAGGCATGAAAAGCCGTAAAGGATTGTCAATATTAAGAGTCAGTCTAGAAGACAAATACGGCGCAAAGCTCACTGCAATCTGGTTTAACCAACCTTGGCTCGAAAAGCAAATCTTTCCTGGGCAAAAACTTATTGCTACAGGAAAAGTCAAAAGACGTGGCAAACAGCTTGACCTAAACGTCACACATTTTGAAATTGACGATGACGGACAGACCAGCCTATCTAGCGGACGAATCGTAAGCATATATGCCAGTACACAAGGACTTTCGCAAGCCTATATTCGTAAAGCAATCCACACCTTACTGACATCACTAGAAACAATTCCTGACCATTTACCTAAAAAATGGCTAGGTGATTATGGGCTCATATCTTTAAAACAAGCTATCTATGGCGTTCACTTTCCTGAAAACGAAGAAGAGTTACAAAGAGCTATTAAACGCTTAAAGTTTGACGAGTTTCTATTTTTAGAACTAAGAATTTTGCTCAATCGTGACTACGATGCACTTGGAAAACAACATAAAATCACCAAAAAAGAGCTGGCAACGTTTACAAAAGAACTGCCCTTTGAAATGACAAAAGCGCAAAAACGCACCCTAGATGAAATCCTCACCGATATGAAATCACCAGGTCAGATGGCAAGATTGCTTCAAGGAGATGTGGGTTCTGGTAAAACTGCTGTGGCAGCAGCAGCGATTTTTGTGGCTGTCAAAAACAAGCGTCAAGCTGTACTAATGGCGCCAACTGAAATTCTTGCTAGACAGCACTTCCTCAATTTGCAGGGGTACTTGTATGAGCTAGGGGTAAGGCTCGAGCTCTTAGTAGGCTCTATGACCAAGAAACAAGCGGATGCAGCCCGTCAAAAACTCAAAAGCGGCGAAGCAGACGTCGCAGTTGGCACGCAAGCCCTCATCCAAGACAGCGTGGAGTTCTATGACCTTGGCTTAGCCGTAATCGACGAAGAACACCGCTTTGGTGTAGAACAACGCCGTAAACTGCTAGAAGATACACCAGATGTTCTTGTGATGAGTGCAACGCCAATCCCACGCTCCTTAGCACTCACCTACTACGGTGATCTAGAACTAAGCATCATTGATGAGCTTCCACCAGGTCGAAAAGAAATCACCACGAAACTGGTCAATGACGGCAAACGGCGAGATGTCTACCGCTTTGCGTGGAGTGAAATCAAAAAAGGTCGTCAGGTCTACGTAGTAACCCCCTTGATTGAAGAAAGCGAAGCCGAGGTCATGGCAGAAATTGTTTCAGCAGAGCAAACCTTTGAAGATTTACAGGTCATCATGCCAGATGAATGTCGGATAGAACTCCTACACGGCAAAATGGCAGGTAGCGAAAAAGACGACATCATGGAAGACTTCCGCAATCATGAATTTGACCTGCTTGTATCAACCACTGTGATTGAAGTTGGTGTAGATATACCCAATGCAAGTTTGATGATTATCGAAAACGCTGAACGCTTTGGTCTTTCACAACTTCACCAGTTACGTGGTCGTGTGGGTCGTGGTGAGTACGAAAGTTATTGTGTGCTTATCGCTGGCGATAGAAGCCGCAAAACACAAACACGCCTTGAAGTTATCGCTAAATATACGGATGGCTTTATCATCGCTGAAAAAGATTTGGTACTTCGTGGTCCTGGTGAAATCAAAGGTACACGTCAATCTGGAATGCCTGACCTTGTACTAGGTGACTTAACAAAAGACGGTGAAATCATAGAAAATGCTCGTGATTTAGCTAAAAAGATCCTTGAAGCTGATCCTAAAATGGAAGCAAATTGGATTCAAGGTTTGAGAGAAGAACTTAAACGTCGGGTTGATAGAGTCAGCATTCGAGAAATCATATAAAAACAGCTTTATGGAAAAAGATATTGTCACAGCGCATAAACATTCAATTCGACATCGCAAAGAACTCAAATTTTCGTAGTGG
The DNA here is from genome assembly GCA_937924455.1 of uncultured Deinococcales bacterium. GTDB lineage: Bacteria > Deinococcota > Deinococci > Deinococcales > Trueperaceae > CALGZD01. Next base: position 10,130 of record CALDTA010000390.1, on the reverse strand, counting down.
TTTAACCCTGTAAACCACTATGATAGGGGTTTTGGAATGGTTTTTTTGGCTTGCTTTAGTTAAAAATAATCCATAACAGTCCATGAATACTCATATAGAAAGTGTCATGAATTCTAAAAACCTAAATAGCTACCTATCCATACTCATGTATTTGTAGTCCATATGGAATACAATGCAAATATGTCTGAACTAACAGGAAAGATACAAGTAAGAGTCAATCAAAAAGTTAAAGAAGATACAGAAGCGATATTTGAAAAGATGGGTATTAGCGCTAGTGATGCTATAAGGCTGTTTTATCATAATGTGTTATTAAATCAAGGCTTACCTTTTGAGGTACGTATACCAAACGCTGAAACAATAGCAGCTATGGAAGATACAGAAGTAGCTGAACGTTTTACTAGTGAAGATGAATTTAAAGATTTTTTAGAGACTTTATAAGTGCTTGATATTGTCATTCGTAATCGTTTTAAGAAGGATTTAAAGAAAGCTAAGAAGCAAGGTAAAGACTTAAGTAAACTATCTACAGTTGTAGGACTTCTTTCAAATGGTTCAGAACTCGAAGACCATTATCGAGTACATAAATTAACAGGTAACTGGTCTAGTCATTTAGAGTTGCACCTTTCACCAGACTGGTTGCTTATCTACCAGATAATAGATACAGAATTGATACTTGTTCGAAGTGGTTCACATTCAGAGCTGTTTTAAAAAACAAAAGAAGGTTATTTTGAAATAGAGACTGTTGCTATATTCACTAGGTATAGTGATACAGAATTAACTATAACTCTAGTTTCCGCTAAATGAAACTACGGGACTAGAAAGCCTTATTTCACAAGAATTACTGAACTCAAAAGCTGTCCTAACCATTGATCATGTGTTACGTGCTTAAAGGACGCACCTTGGCGTTCTTCAAAAAGCAAAAAAACTTCTATTTGCTTTGACACTATTTCCAACCTCAAATGGGACGCACCCTCAGTGTTATGATTTCGATATGAGTTCTAATAAAATAAGTTGTTTGAGCTATCTCAAAAATTTCAAATTCCTATATACAATTGTAATTTTAAGTATATTACTTGGCTTTGTAGCTTATGCAGAAGAAATAGAAACAAATCAGTTGAGTCAAGCTGATATTTGTGAAGGCTTACGCTATGCTGTTGGACATAACGACTTTATTTTTCCCCTACACGAATTCACTTATACCTTCAGCCAATTAAATCTTCCACAAAATTTCATAAGTAGACTTGGCGCAGCAATCAAAGCTAAAGGTATTGATAACGTAGTTTTTATTGCCCAACCAAATCGAGTATTTTTATCAAGTGCTTATATTGATTCTACAAATAGTTTGACACCTGCTTTTGACGTAACAGATGCCTTACAAAGCTATGACAAGCTTGTTGCTACTTTTAGTGAAGCTGGTTTTATTGTTCCAAATGTGGCACGTCAATATCTGGACGCTACAAATGAGTTCGATTTTTATTTAAAACAAGACCACCATTGGTCACCAGCAGGAGCAAAGTTTGTTGCTGAAAGTATCAAGAAGACACTTGAACAAAATAATATACTGCCAGAAGCAAATCTTGACGTTGTTGTTGAATTAGCAAATAACCAATTAGACTTTAAAGGTTCAGTTTATTCGAATATTAATGGTGCTTGCCCGCTCAATAACCTTAAACCCCAAAAGTTAGATAGCTACGCATTTAACTATTCACAAGACACAACAAATGTTGAAAACGCCCTATTTAGTGATTCACATGAGCGTATTAATGAAATTATACTTATTGGTACAAGTAACAGCAGGTCAGGAGTATTTTACTTTCATCCTTTTTTAGAAGCCTCTTTGCAAACTCAGGTTGACAATACAGCAATTGGCGGAGGGGGCAGACTTTTTGGTTCTCTAGAAGTTTTTTTTAGGGATTTGCCTAATAGAGACGTCCCAGAAATCTTAATCTGGGAGGTTTGGTATGGAGCACTTCTAGATATTTATTCAGTAAACATGTTTCGAAGGATAATACCAAGTGTCCATGGTAAGTGTACAAAAAGTGATGGCAACTCGGAAATAATTCAACCCGTACTTAATAACGGTCTGTCTGCTAGTTACATCATTAACTCAAGCAAGTTTATAAAGCAATACTCTAGTAAGCAATATATATATTTAGACTTTGATAATCAAAAATTAGCTCGTTTTAAAGATGTAGAAAATTTTGAAATTGGCAGCACGAAACCAAGCAACTTTAACATCACTTATACCTATAGTGATGGTTCAGTAGATGTACTACCAATCTTCAGCAATATTGGCGTACAAATGCAAACTGTATTTGCAGAATTTTCTGATCGTTTCAACTCAGATCTAAGATCTATTGAGATAACTGTGCCAACGAAAGATTTAGGTGATCTTTCATTAACTGTATGCGAAGCACCTGACACAGTAGGTGCTCTGTCAAATAATTTTAAAGTTGAAAAGATTTCAAAAAACTTTTTATCTTCTCAAAACATCACACCGATTTCACAAGGCAATATAGATGGCATAACCTATGATGCTGCAACAAAAACCATGACAGTAATAGGTTGGACCCCCGTAGAAGATGTACCTACTAAACGCTGGTTCGCTTTTTTAGATGCTAGCAATACGCTAAAGCTTAAAGACATAAAATCAATGACTCGAAATGATGTACCGCTAAGTCAGGGGGCAGATCCTAATAAGGGCTTTGTACTAATCTTTGATGTTGAAAATTTTGATGAGAGCAGCACAATTCCTTTATGTTTGTATACTTCAACAGAAAAACTCGGTATCTTTCCTATTAACACCAAGGCTCAACGTAACCTTATATCCTGTTCTGATGAAGGTATTCTTGAACCTTTAATGACAATAGTAAATACTCAAACTGTCCAAGGTAAGCTTGACGATTTGCGCTATGACGAAACGACTAAATCAATCCATGTGAAAGGTTGGGCTCCTCAAAATCAGTGGGATGAGACCATAAATGCCCACCGTTGGTTTGGTTATAGAAGCGATATAGATATTATCAAATCTTCTGTACAGAATGTTGCGAGACCTGATGTAGCTAAGGCCTATGGAGATGAGTATGGAATGTCTGGGTTTGAAATAGATTTACAGCTAAGTGACAATTCAAATTTGACCCTTCCGATAGATTTATGTTTTTACGGATATACTAAACATTTAGGGGAATTTTATATTCCAAGTGATAAAAATAGCCCTATGATTCGCTGTAACGAATAGGAATAACATTAACTGCTGACACCTCTACAGCCGTAGAAACAACAAAATTCCGTATAAAAGCTTTAGTCTCACATAAAAAACAAGTACAATGTGCATTAGATAAAGCTCAAAACATAAGTAGCTTTTGGAAAGTATAGGAGATTCTTATGGACGCAACCATCAAAGAAACCAAAGAAAAAATGGAAAAGTCAATTGAGGCTTTTCAAAATAATTTAGGCACTGTACGTACAGGTCGTGCAAATCCAGCTATTTTTAACCGTGTCAACGTTGACTACTATGGCTCAATGACACCTCTCAATCAGCTAGCAACGATCAATAGCCCTGACCCACGTACCCTACTCATTACCCCATTTGATAAAAGTGCAATTGAATCAATCGAAAAAGCAATTCAAGATAGCGACTTAGGTCTAAATCCAAATAACAAAGGTGACGCTATTTTCATCACTGTGCCTGCACTAAATGATGAGCGCCGCAGAGACTTAGTAAAAACAACTAAGAATATGGGCGAAGAAGCAAAAATTGCTATTCGTAACATTCGCAGAGACGCCAACAGCGAACTCAAAGACATGCAAAAAGAAAATCTTCTGACCGAAGATGACCTCAAAAAAGGTGAAGGCGATGTTCAAAAAATTACCGATGACTTTGTAAGTCAAATAGACGAGCAGCTTAAGAGAAAAGAAGCTGACATCATGGAAGTATAATTAATAGCTTTTTTAGTAAAAAAAATGGCGTTAAGTTCTAGGACTTAACGCCTTTAATTTAGACCATCATCTAGACAGCAACCTATTTACATTTATTGCTCTTTATATAGTCCTTTTAGCGTTTCCACGTAATGTTGACCCATGCTAAATGAGTTCGTTCATACTCGCGCTGTGTGGTTTTCACAGACATCTGCATCGCCGATTAACTGACTTAGGTCAGTTAATCGTGGAAGAGATTTTTATATTTCCCTTTATGTTCAAAGCCCTAATAAACAATCTCAGAAACTTACCCGCACCCTACCCAAGACTCATTACAGGGTTTTCGGGTTTTTTTGCAATTCTTCTGATGACTTGGATAGGTTTACCCCTGATGGGACCTGCCTATCTTTTTTTATCTTTTGTTGGCTTTAACGAATACTGCGCTATGGTCAATAAACGTGGTATTCCTATTCGTAAACGAAGTGCGTGGGTTGCTATCTTACTAACCCTACCTGCATCTTTGCCTGTTACCTACTCGGGCTTTTTTGACATGCAACCACTCTTTGATGGCGTGAGTTGGCGTGAACTTGTTCTGGGGCTTTTTGTGCTCTACCTAATTGGTCTAGAAATCATCAATCCAAATGAAAATTCGATGCAAGCTATTCTCTATACCTTTTTTGGCTATCTTTATATACCTTGGATGTTTGGCTATACCATCACCTTGCGCTACACACCTGACGCTGTTTTAGGCTTGTGGTACTTCATCTTGCCTATCCTTGCTATCAACGCCAGTGATATTGGTGGCTACTACTTCGGTAAGTTATATGGCAAACGAAAGCTTGCCCCTGGTTTAAGCCCCAAGAAAACACTAGAAGGTTCTATCGGTGGTTTACTCTTTGCTATTTTTATCGTTTCAAGTGTAACCTTTGTTATCAAATCAACATCAACGATAGACATTGATTTATACGACACGATTCTCTTTGCAATTTTGGTGGCTAGCAGTGCTCAGCTTGGTGATCTCTTTGCTTCAATGCTTAAACGTTGGGCAGGGGTAAAAGATTCTGGTACGATTTTTCCTGGACACGGTGGTGTACTTGATAGAATTGACGGCATGTTATTTGCTGTGCCTATTACCTATTATTTTGTAACTTTGGTTATTTTGAGGTAGGCAAATTAACGATTCTGTCGAAGGGTGCGAAGCTGCTCGAGCCACCTTAAAACAATCGTCGTCACTGGATTCACCTCAGCACACATAATGTCTAAATGCGTAAAGTCATCTACTAAATAACTAGAAATTAGACTTCCAGCTCGTAAATTGCTATAGGCTGAAAAGATATCTAAATCCTGTACTAAACCACGCTCAGCAGCAAAAGCCAAAGTTGGAACACGTACGTCTGAAGTCTCTCTAAAGCCTCTAATATCCCTAAGCGACATATCATATCCTGCAATATCTAGCATCAACTCAACAGGGAAATACCATTCGTTGTAGTTGCTAAATTCATTGCTATGATTTGCAACAAAACTATCAATGTCACAAACTTCTCTACCTTGCAACGTAGTATCCCAAGTAACCCTATCCGCACCTTCAGCAACACCCACAATCGATTTACTGTAAATACCGATATCACCATCAAGCAAGACAGCCAGAAGATTACCTGCTAATTCAGCATCTCGTATCTCTCCTACCGAAGCACCAAAAACAGTTGAGCGCTCAAAGCTGTCATCCATAGCACCACCAAAGGCAGCACGATTAGTAATTGGAAACTTGTATAAAGGTGATTGCCCTTCTGGATCAAAACGGGCTAGCACAGCAAGCACTGCGCTTGTGCTATGTTCTTGCGGTGCTATCGGAAGATAGGTATTGAAACCCGTCAGGGATTGAAGGTTTAGCAATCCATCTTCTGTATCCGATGTCACAATGCCATCAGAAATCTCTGGCGCTATATCTAAAAGACCATTAAACCACTGGATACCATCAAACCCACCTGTGCGTCCTAAAACCCCATCAAGCAAGATTAAACCATCAAGATAATCTTCACCACTTTTGCCTTCACCAACTTTAAAAGCACTGTAGAAACTAATAACGCTAGCGCCTAATGAATGTCCTAATAGATACACTTCGTCAGCTTCAGCATTTGCTTGTTTGATAACCTCATGTAAATCAAAAAGGTGCAGGTCTAGCCCCCAGTACTGCATAAAGGAAACATCACTTGGATTGGGTAGTGTGAAACCAGCTTCTGTTCCATAGTTTTTAATGTAGTAGTCATAGACAAAACTTACATCTTGAGTGCGAATACTCTCTGCTATTACATCAGTATCTTCTAGTAAGTTAGAGCGTCTATCAATAACCCATGCTTCTATAGAACTATCAGCGGCTACTAGTTGCCTAGCAAGCGGCTCGAGCGTCGTCGCACCTGCGTAGATACCTGGTACTAATACAAAGATTGTTCTTGAAGGTGTATTTCTTTTTGTAGTTCTGGTGTATTTACTCACCAAGCTACCGTTATAGTCACTAGGTGTATGTGGCTCTTGAAACCCCTCTACAAAAACAAATTCTCTAAAAACACTCGCAGGGCTAACCTCAAATTCAACACTGGGAACATCTAATGGCTGTCTTTTAGTCGGTATAGGTAAACACGCTGTTAAAGCAAAAAATAAACAGCTTATACTTAGAAACAAAATCGATTGATACTTGTAGTTAGATCTGTAAGGTGTTGAATTCACAAAAAGCAGTTTATGCTACTTCAAGATGAAAATCGTTATGCAGTTCTATGTAGAAAATCAGACCTTCTCAGACCTTCTCAGACCTTCTTAAAACTTCATAGCCCGATAATCTAAACGTTCTTCACTTAAAATCATCTCGAAATATTGACGCTGTGGCAGTGCATCAATCATAGCAAAGTTGTGTTCTTTATCTATATGGATGCCTTCTTCCATCGCCGTATGCCCATAAACACCAAAGCGATGCTTCGCTTGCTCTAATAGATATGGTTTCTCGTGCCACCAGTGTTTGGTATCGCGATCATTGTAGAAGAAGTCATCAAAAAATTGCATACTAGGTAGCGGTCCCGCATGGGCAAAATGGACACCATACAAACTGATTTCACGTGGCATTTCTAAGAACCAAGCTTTTAAATCATCAGGAATTGCAATGCCACCTTCTTCAGGATTAAATTCGTTATGTTCAACACCACCACGAGTTACTAAGCCATAGTCATGTGTTAGTGCATCTTCATCGTGGTTACCAAGAATCACTTGGACATTGCCCTTAGATTTATCAACGTAGTCTTTAAAGCGGTATAGCTCACGAATTTGGGCCTTCGCTGCACGTTTAAGATGTCTTTTGTTATAAGGATCAAAACGCTCACCTACAGCATTATCGTAGCTTTCATAATCCTTGTAATGAACTAAGTCACCTGTAAGGACAATTTGAAAACGTCCATCTAAAACAGCTTGGGTTGGTAGACACAAGTTAGTAGCAGCATTCGCCAGCTTTAATGCTCGCCATGCTTCTGCCCACATACCATGAATATCACCAATTGCTATTACTTTAATCACGTGCTGCCATGCCCCTATTGGTCAAACTACTAGCCCCAAAAGCTACTACCCAGAACTACTCTTACGGCTGTATTTAATGCCCGCTTCAGACAATTTAAGCCTAAAGTCATGCCTAGTTTACTCTTTAAGACACACCAAGATGTTAGAAACTGAGGCTCCACCATGAGTAAAGCTTCATTTATTTTTGCTTAAAAAATTTCAAGTTTTTGCTCATATAGAAGTTGATTTGGTCGTTCAAGATGATGCATTGTTCGATTTTTCTATGAGCAGTTCACGCAGTTTTCCATATAAAATACGTGCTTCATCTGGATTATTGCCATAACCACCGTATTGCACAGTTAATTTTGCAACCTGTAGACCCATACCTTCTGCCTTAAGGCGTTCAACCAAACTATCAATCTTTTGCTGCCCTTCAGTCTTTGACCTGTCTTCTTGAGAGTCTTCTTCAAAATCCACAAGCGGACCACTGAACTTAGACATATCAAGCTCTTCAACAACATCTTGACCTGTATCCAGCGAAAAACCACTAAACTCTCTACTCGACTCCTGACCAGATGCCTGTTCGTATTCTGGCTCAAAAAGAATGTCTTTAGCTTCTGGATCATAGTCAACCCAATAGCTCTGTGAGGTATCGACCCCTGATACTATTCCAAAGTACTCAGCAGCTTGTACAAGTGCGTCCTTAGCGCTACGTTCGGCATCGTTGCCTACAGACAATACAGCGGCCTTAGAAACGGCTCTATCAGCAACTTCTATAAATAAATTACACGCTATTGCATTATTGTCACTATTTTCAATAGTGACATAGCTAAAAGACCAGCCTTCTTTACCCAAAATTGTATTTAGATGATCTACTACAACATCATAAGAAAGTTGAGGTCTCACTTGCGCTTGACTCATGTCCTCGGAAAGTTCCATAATTCGCCACTCAACTGGGTAATCGGGGAAGGCTCGAGCCAGCTTTTTAGCTAACTCAAGAACAGGTACAGGTTTTTCTTGCTGTATCTTTTCTTGCTGTGTCATTTCTTGCTGTGTCATTTCTTGCTGTGTCATTAAAAATAATTATACCTAAAACACGCACAAAGATGACATGCATATTTCCTAATCAAGTTGTGTAAACTAAATCATGCCTCTAAAAGATGTGCTAAGAACTTCCGCAAAACTTCCAATCAGTGGCGTCGTTCTAGCAGGTGGTCACTCAAAACGTTTTGGTCAAGACAAAGCAAGCTATATCTACAAGGGTAAACAGATGCTTGACTGGTCCTTAGAAAGCCTATCAGATACAAGCGAACACTTTATCATTGCAAATAGAACCTATAGTACAGACACTCGAATTTACGCTGATATTCGTACAAACTGTAGCGACACAGGCTGCGGTCCAATGGGTGGCTTATACACAGCCCTTAACTATGCTAAAAATGACTGGATTGCTCTAGCAGCTTGCGATATGCCAAACCTGAACCCTAACTACTGGCAAACTTTATATGAGCAAATTAATGTACACAAAGCAAAACATGCTGTTGTAGTTCAATCTAGTGATTCTAAGCTTCAAACACTTGCAGCACTCTATAACAAAAGACTGCTCCCCGTTATTGAAGAACACTTAGATAATCAAACAATTGCATTACAAAGTCTAAAAAAGTATTTCACCATAATCCAAACTGATGCGTTACGACAAAACACTGATTTGACTGAAAAATTATTTTTAAATTTTAATTATATGGAAGATATACATAGCTGTTCCACGATTAACTGACCCAAGTAAGTTAATCGGCGAGCGGAGGCGAGTAAGAATAAACCCATATAGTAGTGTCAGTATTTCGAGGAAACGCTATAATGAAGGTATTAATGAAATAGAATTGGTAAGTATTTTCCTTCATCCATTATTTATAGCTATACTTGATTTATAGCTATACTTGCAAAGCCATTAAGGAGGGCTTATGTTTGACAATGCTTCACACGTAAGATTAAAGAAATCTCTAGGTACTATAACTATAGTACTAAGTAGTATTATTATGCTTTCAGCGTGCTCCATCCCAGTACCCCTTGGTGATTTACTACCTGAATTGGGAAGCAGCAATTCTGGAAGCTTTACAATCCCAAACATCACAACTTCAGGTTTTGATTTAGCACCTTATATAGGTGACTTTAAATCTCAAGACCTGACAACAGTAACCACTGGTCAAAACAGTATTACTTTAGACAATATCGACCTAGATGGTGCCAATCCTGTTATTGATTTAACTGGTCGTGATGAACTTCAATCAAAGCTTGTTAGTGTTGGCATAAGCTATAAAGTTTTGCTAAGTAAAATTGGCAGTTACGATACTAATGGGGCTTTACTTCAAGCTTACCTAGCTCCTGCCAATACTAGCTCTATTACCGATTCAGCTAATACACTTGGCGCGCCTATAGCTGTTAATTTTATAAATGGTAGTCAAACGATAGATACGACTTTTAATTTAAAAGCTGAGCAAGTGCAAGCACTCAATAATAGAAAATTGCGTTTAGGCTTCTCTCTTAAAGGAACTATCAATGCTCTCAATTCTGAAACAGTTGGGCTTAGCTATGATGTTCAAAGTTTGAAAATCACAAATCTCAAAGTAGCTGTTAATGAACATTTCCCAAATGCTGATAATGGGGAAGTTCTCTCAATT
>CALDTA010000389.1:0-9438 GCA_937924455.1 uncultured Deinococcales bacterium | reverse complement strand
GGAAAACTCGAAACATTACAAGACTGCGAAGATTTTGTTCAAGGCTGCTTGTTTATGGGCACAGGAGGCGGTGGTCCTGCTGATTTAGGATTGCGACTACTTAAAGAAGCCCTAGATGAAGGCTTGCCACTTACTTGGGTTGATGCTAAGGATATTCCAGATGATGCTTTAAGTGTGACGGTTTTTGATATGGGCTCGATTGCGCCTATTTCTGAAGAAACAAAAAAAGAAATTGAAGACAGCAAACTTGAAATGGTCGATGAGCTGGGGGATAAAACGATGGCTCGAGCCGTGCAAGCACTTTCCACCCACATTGGCAAAGACATCACCTGCATCGTCCCTGTCGAACTTGGTGCAAGCAACACGCCTGCACCCCTCATCACCGCAGCGAGATTAGGCATTCCTGCTGTCGATGGCGATTACTCAGGCAGAGCCGTCCCCGAAGAATTGCAAGGCACACCCTACCTTTTCGGCAAAGATAGCTGGCCCTTCGCCAGCGTTGACTGTTGGGGAAGCACTAACATCACTACTTATGCGCCCAATGGTTACATGGTGGAGCGCATTGGCAAGCAACTATCTATTGCTGGATTTTATGGCACGTCTATTGCTTCAACCCTGTTACCTGCCAATGAAATGAAAGATATTCTAGTTCACGGCACTTTGAGTCATTGTTTCACCCTTGGCAAAGCCCTGCGAAAAGCTCGTGAGCAAGGTCAAAATCCGATTGACGCAGCTTTGAAAGAAACAGGTGGTTGGAAACTCTTTGATGGTGTTGTAACTCAAAAAGAATGGGAAGACAGAGATGGCTATATGTTTGGCATGTTGCATCTTGAAGGTCGTGCTGACTTCGAAGGACAGTCTTTTAAAGTTTGGTTCAAGAATGAGCACCATGTTTCATGGCTCAACGGTCAACCTTTTGTGTGTAGCCCAGACTTGGTGACGCTTGCTTATAAAGAAACTGGTGAGGGTACGACCAATGATCTCATTGCTGAGGGTGATGAAATTGTAGCTGTAGGTATGAAAGGCTTAGAAGCGTTTCGTTCTGAAGCTGGTTTAGCTTGTTCAGGACCAAGGTATTTTGGATTTGACATTGATTATGTGGCTATTGAAGCGTTGATGAAATCTCAAACCTAAATAACCTCTACCTCCTCTCCCAAGCTTGGGGAGAGGAAGACTAAAAACTCTAATTTTCTGTTTTCTCCCCTCTCCCAACAATTGGGAGAGGGGTCGGGGGTGAGGGCAGTTTATGCTCTTCTAGTCTTCGGATTCAAAACAATCTGAATGCTATCCCCAAGTAGGTTGAATGCCAATGTACTAACAAAAATCATCAACCCAGGAAAAGTCGCCACCCACCAAATACCACTCTGCACAAACAACCGCCCCTCATTCACCATCACACCCCAATCAGCAGTTGGCGCTTGCACACCAATTCCTAAAAAACTCAAGCCCGTAACCGTCATAATGGCAGTGCCCAAATCCAGCGTAGCCTGCACCAAAACTGGGGTCATAAGATTAGGCACAACATGTTTTTGGATGATGCTAAAGTTGCTAGCACCAAGACCTTGGGCAGCTTGTACAAAGGCTCGCTCTCGCAAACTGATAGCTTGACCACGGGCTATTCGGGTGTACCATGGCCACCACGTTAGGGCAACAGCGATGATGGTGTTACGGAGATTGGGCTCGAGCACAGCCGCAATCGTAATCGCAAGTAACAGTGGTGGGAATGCCAAAAAGATATCCGTAATCCGCATAATAACTTCATCAAGCCACCCACCTACATAACCTGCTACCGCACCAAGCAGCGTTCCGCTAATCAGTGCTAAAAAGACAATTCCAAAAGCGGCAAAAAGTGAAGTCCGTCCTCCGTAGAGGACCCTTGCCAAAACATCTCGACCTAGTTGGTCAGTTCCCCACCAATACTTGCTACTTGGTGGTTCAAATTTATCTAAGATGTTTGGCACACCTGCACCTTGCTCAGCATAAGGCGTAAGCCAAGGGGCAAAGATTGATGCTGCAATGATAATTACCAATATAATGAGACTAGCAACTGCTAAACCATCTCGTTTAAAAGCGTTGAAACTTCTATTATTTCCTGAAGAGAAAACTGATGCTAACGGACCTAACAATCGTGCTGGTGCTTTGATGGGTTGAGTATTATCCATACTAACTGCCCAACTCAATTCTTGGATCAAGTAAAGCTTGTACAACATCAACAATAAGATTGATAAGCACATAGACGATGGTTACAAGTAATGTAACGCCGACAATCACAGGAAAATCTGTGGCAATAATTGCATCGGTCACATACTTACCAATACCTGGCCAAGCAAAGATAATCTCTACAAGAACAGCACCCGTAATTGATGCAGCAAAGCTTAGACCTAAAACAGTAAGTGTAGGTATAAAAGCGTTCTTTAAAGCCCTGCGAAAAAGCACCTGCATGAAAGGCAAGCCTGAAGCTTTAGCTGTGCGTATGTAAGGCTCTTCCAACACTTCAATCATGGCAGCACGTGTCATACGTGCAATCAAGCTAATCGGGTACGTTGCCAAAACAACTACAGGTAGTATGAGATGCCAAAGTGCATTGCGCCAAGCTGCCCAATTACGAGTTAGGATGCCATCAATGCTGTAAAAACCAGTAATTGTTTCGATGGGCTCCATTATCATCATTGTTCGGCTCAAGCGTCCACTGAGGGGCAGCCAATCTAATGCACTAAAGAATAATAATTGAAGCAATATAGCTAACCAAAATGAAGGAATGGATACACCAGCTATCGTTACAACTCGGCTGAGATTATCAATCCATGTACCTCGATTTGCTGCACTTAAAACACCGATGGGTATGCCAATAATCAGTGCTAAAAGCATCGCAAAGATAACCAGTTCCATTGTTGCAGGAAAGAAAATTTTCAGGTCTTCAACAATCGGGCGTCTCGTCTTAAACGAGTCACCTAAATCTCCTTGTGCTAAGTTACTAACATAACGTCCAAACTGAATTGGCAAAGAATCATTCAAGCCAAGTTTTTCCCTGACTGCTGCGACCTGTTCAGGTTTAGCCTTTACACCTGCGTAGAGTCTAGCAGGATCATTTGGCACAACATTTGAAATGATGAAGGTAATGACGATAACGCCTGCAACTACAAAAGCTGCAAACACTAACCGTCGGAGGATATAGGCAAATAAGCTCATGATAGAAAATCGTTATATAACTAACTAAACTCTGTCAAAAGAGAAACATTGGCTTGATTAAACTTTACAATTTTCAAGGCGATAGTGCTTTGTGTATCAACCACACCTTTGATTTTTTGAATGCGCTGAATAACATCGAGCAAGTGTTCGGAGTCTTTGCAACTAAGCGTGACATCGACATCATAGTTTCCTGAGACAATTGCAACATAATCAGCTTCGGTGAGTTCGGCCAGCTTAGAAGCTACTTTTTCAAGATAGCCTGCTTGTACTTTTACGCCAATAAAAGCAGGTGTTTTAAAGCCTACACGGTAAGGGTCTATGTGGGCAAAAATTCTTAAATAACCTTCGTTGACGAGACGATTATAGCGATTGGTAATCGTGCTACTACTAACACCTTGTTCTTCGGCAATATCTTTAAAAGACTTGCGACCATCTTCCTGAAGATGCGTAAGAATCGCAATATCTAGACTATCAAGCCCATTTTCTGATTTATTAATTTGCACCATAGCTTATACCGTATCTTTTACCTCAAGTCTCAAATACTGAATTATTTATGTAGTGGATAAATTCCAATTAAACTAACATATTTTTGGAAATATTCCAAATTAGTTGACAATTGATGGATAAATTGTAAGAATGTAACCAGAATTTAGAAAATCTAATTGAAATTAAAAGTATATGACGACTACTCCACAATCAAAGTCAAATACAAAGTTAAATACAAAGTCTGATACAGGTCATCATCTAGCTATTGATGTTGGCGGGACTTTTATTGACTTCATATACTTCGATGCTGAAACACAAAATATTAAAGTTGAAAAAGTGCCTTCTAGTGGTTCTTTGGAAGAACGCTTTTTTGAAGGCATTGAACAGCTAGAAGCTAACTTAAGTGATATTGAAATGATTGTGCACGGTTCAACACAGGTCATCAACACGATCGTGCAAGAAAATGGGGCAAAGGTTGGTCTCATAACAACTAAAGGCTTTAAAGATGTTTTGGAACTTGCCAGAGGAAATCGCCCAGAAGTCTATAATCTTTTTTATCAACAACCTACACCACTTGTACCTCGCTATTTGAGGTGTGAAGTTACTGAGCGTCTTGATTATCAAGGCAATGTTTTACAGACCTTAGATAAATCTGAGTTAAAAAAAGCAATTTTAGACTTAAAAGAACAAGGTGTTGAGGGCATTGCTATTTGCTTTTTACATGCCTATGTTAATCCTGTGCATGAACAGCAAGCTGCTGCACTGGCTCGTGAACTTTGCCCTGAACTACAAGTGAGTGCATCTAGTGAAATTGTGCGTGAATTTCGTGAGTTTGAAAGAACTAGCACGACAGTGCTGAATGCTTATACGCAACCACGGATGAGTGGGTACTTGGGGAGGCTCGAGCTCGGTCTCTCCTCTCGCAACTACCAAGGCTCTTTCGCAGTCATGCAATCATCAGGCGGAATAACCTCAAGCCAAGTCGCCCAACAAGCCCCCATCCGCACGATTCAATCTGGACCTGCTGGTGGTGTCATCGGTACTGCTGAACTTGCAAAACAGCTTGGTATAGAAAACGTAGTTGCTGCTGATGTTGGCGGTACAACCTTTGATGTTGCACTCATTACAGGTGGTGACTTACTCACTCGCACACATACCACCTTTAACAAGCGTCCTGTTCTACAAACAACTATAGACATTGTTTCTGTAGGTGCTGGCGGTGGCAGCATTGCCCATATTAATGAAGAAGGTGGTCTACAAGTAGGACCACAAAGTGCTCAGGCAGACCCTGGACCAGCCTGTTTTGGATTGGGTGGAACAGATGCAACTGTGACAGATGCTCAAGTCATTCTTGGTTATCTTGACCCAAAACACTACTTAGGTGAGCGCATGAAGCTAGATGTTGAGGCAGCTAAAACAGCAATTATGAAACATGTTGCCATGCCACTGAACCTTTCTTTAGAAGATGCTGCTGCTGGTATTTTGCACCTTACCAATATGAATATGGCTTACGCCATTAGGCAAGTCACTATCGAGAGAGGACATGACCCTCGTGATTTTAGTTTGGTGAGTTATGGCGGTGGCGGTGGGCTTTTTGCTGCCACACTGCTGAAAGAACTTGACATGAAGCAAGTGGTTATTCCTCACTACCCAGCAACCTTTTCGGCATACGGTCTACTCTACGCAGATTATCGAGAAGATATTGCAAGAACATTTGTGAGTCCATTTGCAGATATGTCGCCTGCGGCTTTGGGTTTGCGTTTTTTAGAGTTAGAGCAAGAAGCAAAGGATTGGTTTGCTTCGCAAGGTTTAGAAAATGACAGCTTAAAGTTAGAACACTTTGCCGAACTCCGCTACTTAGGGCAAGAACACAACCTCATCATTCCTGTTGAAAAGACTGATGTGCTTGCAGCAGATTTAAGCACACTCCGAAATCGTTTTGATGCTTATTACGATAAGGCCTATGCCCACTCACTCAAAGACCATGAACTAGAATTTGTAGGTTTACGCCTATCAGCCAGTCTTGTTAGTTCTAAACCAACTATTGACAAACTTAAACAAGCCAACACACCTGTCGAAGACGCCATTATTCGTCATCAGCATGTGTATCTTGATAGCAATACCCATGCAACAAAAGAAGCTAAAAGCTACCCTGTTTACGACCGTAAAAAACTACAAGCAAGTCATAGCATCACAGGTCCAGCTATTATTGAAGAATGGAATAGTACAGTCATCTTGTTAGCAGGGCAAAAACTCAAGGTCGATGAATACGGCAACCTGATTATGGAGGCTCTTTGATAATGCAGGTTGATCCCATCACGAGACAAGTCATCCGCAACGCCTTGGTAGCAACTGCTAAAGAGATGCAAACGACATTGGTAAAAACAGCGCATAATCCACTGATTTATGAAGTACAAGATTTTGGGATGGTTCTGACCAATAGTAAAGGTCAGATGATTGCCGAAGGTTCAGGTCTTCCGGGATTTCTTGCTTGCCTCCCTCCTACTATCCAAAGTGGATTAGAACTCACTACATTTTCAGAAGGCGATATTCTTCTAAGCAATGAACCAGATGATACAGGAACACATATCAGCGATACTGTTCTTTACATGCCAATATTTTACAAAGATGAACTCGTTGCCTTTTCAGCCGTGATGGCACACTGGGCAGATATTGGTGGCATGATGCCTGGGGGGTGGTGTCCTAGCTCGGTTAGCTTGCACCAAGAGGGTTTGATATTTTCCCATAACAAACTTGTTGACGCTGGTATTGAGAATAAAGAACTGATGCGCTTTATCCTGCGAAATGTGCGCTATCCAAAAATTGTTGAAGGTGATTTGAACGCCAAGATTTCTGCTTGTCAAACTGGCGCAAGACGCTACATAGCACTGTGTAAACGCTATGGTGCAGATGTTGTTGATGCTGCTATGCAAGAAACCTTTAGTCTCTCTGAACAGCGGATGCGCCGAGAAATTGCTAGCATTCCTGATGGCAACTATAGTGCTGAAGCATTTATTGACCATGATGGTATCGAGCGAGATAAACATCATAAAATACAAGTAAACATAGTTGTGACAGCTGAGGAAATGACGATTGATTGGGAAGGTACCGACCCTGTTGCCAAAGGACCGATTAATCATCCACTCGTTGGCACTGCTGCTATTTGTGCGACGACATTAAAATCCTTAACCATGCCACTAGATGCTACCAATGATGGTCACTTACGACCACTAACTGTGACTGCTCCAGACAATACTTTGGTAAGTGCTAGCTATCCTGCACCTTGCGACTCTTATGGCTACGTGGCAGAAATCATTGTTCACGTTATTGTAAAAGCACTAGCACAAGCCATCCCTGAACGCTGTCCAGCAGCTACTTACCAGATGTGTGCCTACACCCTCTCAAGAGAAGGTGCTGATGGCTTTATCACAGGTGAACCTGTTGATGGTGGCGGCGGTGCATTTCCACATGATGATGGTCCAACGGGCATCATGTTTTGTGGTAATGGTGATGCGCCTAATACCCCAATTGAAGTGCTAGAAACACGTTATCCTACACGCTTTAACGAGTACAGCATCAACTTGAAAAACAGAGGTGTCGGTAAGTACCGAGGTGGTTATGGCGTAATCAGAGAATTCGAAGTTCTTACAGATAACGTTGACTTAAAGACCAGTACAGAGAACAATCAAAATCCCTTCTGGGGATTAAATGGAGGTGGAGACGCTGGTGTGACACAGGTTATAATCAATCCAAACACCGAAGAGGAACTTGTTTTAGAGGATCGTGTTGACTATCACTGGTTGAACTCTGGTGATGTTGTACGGATAGAAACTGCCAATGGTGGTGGTTGGGGAAATCCAGCAGAGCGTGAGCCAGAACGCATTGCTGAAGATATTAAGAATGGTTTGATTAGCCTAGAAGATGCCGTTCGGCTCTATGGGCAAAACAAAAGTACGTTAGAACAGCTCATTTGAAAGGAGCATGTATGAATACAAAAGCCTTCAGATTTTTTGCGCTTGCAATTGCTAGTGTACTACTCTTTACAGTAGCCTTTGCACAAAAGGGAGGGGTGGCAACTTACGCTGCGCCGACCACATTTCCTGATCTAGACCCTAGCTCGAGCTTCTCAAACGAGAACATAGCACTGGCAAATGTCTATGAAACCCTCACATTCTTTACAGCAGACAATACAGTTGAGCCAAAACTGGCAACAAGCTGGGAAGTCAGCGATGACGGTCTCACTTGGACCTTCCACCTACGTGAAGGGGTAACCTTCCACGATGGTTCTCCCCTAAACGCAGAAGCAGTCATAGGCTCTCTCCAGAGAACTATCGACCTAGATTTAGGCGCAGCCTTTATTTATCTACCTATCCTGAGTATGGAAGCTGTTGGCGACATGAGTGTTCAGTTCAACCTTGATTACGAAGCACCCATGGACTTAGTACTTTCAAGTGGTTATGGCGCATGGATCATGGCACCATCAGTCACTGGTGAAGATGCTGAGTGGTTCAATTCTGGTAACGGTGTTGGCACTGGTCCTTACAAATTTAGAAGCTATAGCCCAGGTTCAGCACTCATTCTAGATGCTTATCCTGACTACTGGGGCGGTTGGAACGATGACCAATTCAACTTGATCCTCTTCGACATGGTTGAAGAACCAACCTTGCGTGAGCAAATGGTACGTAGTGGTGAAACTGACTTTACCTACGAACTACCTTCAGAAAGCTATGCATCTTTAAGTGATAGCGATTTTGTAACTGTAGACACTTCACCAAGTTATCAAATGCTATACGGTCTTCTAAACACACAACAAGCTCCACTTGATGATGTACGTGTACGCCAAGCGGTTAGCCATGCTTTCCCATACGACATAGTCGTGGACAATCTATACGGTGGTCTTGGTAATGCAGCAAATGGCGCCGTACCAAGTGGTATGTGGGGTGCGCTAGACAGCGGTGCCAGCAGTGGAGATAGCAGTGAAGATAGCAGTAATTACGACTTAGAAAAAGCAGCAGCACTACTAGAAGAAGCTGGTCAAAGCGATGGCTTTGAAATCAGCATGACCTATGACGCTGGCAACTTTGAACAACAAACTATCGGTGAACTATGGAAAGCTGAACTAGCTAAGCTAAACATCGATCTAGACCTTCAAGGCTTAACTTGGGAAGCCCAATGGGACCTTGGATTAAGCGGTCCAGACGGTGCACAAGATGTATTCGTAATGTACTGGTGGCCAACCTTTGTTTCTCCAGTTGACTTCCTCTTCAGCATGTTTGTTTCAGAAGAAGAACCATTCTTCAACCTTGGTTACTACAGCAATGCAGACTATGATGATTTAGTCTTTGGTGGCGATGCCATCAGCGGTACTGATAAAGCTGGTGCAGCCGAGCTCTTCCAAGCAGCGCAGCAAATTCTAATTGATGATGCAGCAGCAGTTTATATGATTGAAACACCAGATGTTCACGCGATTAACAGCACAATCAATGGGTATGTTAATAACCCTGCGTACCCACATGTTGTATTTTGGTATAATTTGAGCCGTTAAAACTAATCTAAATAATAACTTTTAGGAGGTGTCAAATCATAGCACCTCCTTTTTTAGTGGACTAGCATTTGCAAGATTTAGCGTTTCCACGTAACAACTGTACACACTAATACCGAAGTGAATCATAAATGTCATAATCACAAACATATCGAAGCGTTGTAACTTGTGTGCCCTTCGGTTCTGATGACAACTTTTTCTGCTAATGGATTATGACTTTC
>CALDTA010000388.1:0-5064 GCA_937924455.1 uncultured Deinococcales bacterium | reverse complement strand
TATTTGGAGGCGGTTCTGAAAGTAGTGAAGAGCAGACCACTAGCAACAATGAAGATGCACTCTTTGGTGGCTCTGACTTTATTATCGATATTACCGATGCTGATGAACCCACTATTTCAGTTTCAGATGAACTACTAGCTAGCGAACCCATAGCAATCGGTGGACGTGTGAGTAGTGGTCTAAGACTCAGCATCGACCCAGATGCAGACCCAGATGCAGGCACTGACCGAGGTCAGGAAATGTTTAGAGCTGGTTTAACAAATTTAAGAACCAGACTCTTTTTAGATGCTCGTCCTAATACCGAAATGCGAGGCTTCATCAAAGGAGATATTTCTTATAGTACAGATAATGGTATCTCTGTCGACCTCCGAGAAATGTTTATAGATACGGACATAAACAACACAGTGTTTTTGCGCTTGGGTAAACAAACAGTCAATTGGGGCGTAGGTCGTTTCTTTAGTCCTGCTAACCTTATCAACATCGAAACGCTTGATCCAGAAAATCCAGATGCAGAGTTGGCTGGACCAGTTTCCCTTAAAGCTCAGATACCTATTGGGCTTGATAACTTAACTGCCTACGCCATCGTTGACGACATCGATAATGGCAATCCTGTTGCGCTAGCATCTCGTTATGAATTTCTACTTGGAGCAACTGAAGTCACAGTTGGTGGCGTCTACCAATTTAACAATCCTTGGTCACTCATGAGTACTGCAGTTGGTAACGTAAGAGATATCAATTGGTTTGGCGAAGCAGTGCTGCAGGGCAAT
Organism: uncultured Deinococcales bacterium; assembly: GCA_937924455.1. Taxonomy (GTDB): domain Bacteria; phylum Deinococcota; class Deinococci; order Deinococcales; family Trueperaceae; genus CALGZD01. Next base: position 4,297 of record CALDTA010000388.1, on the reverse strand, counting down.
ACAAACAATAAATTTATTGTAGAAGATAGCTCTCAAGAATCAGGCCTAAGTATTCGAGGAAGTGATGATGTATATCTATCCGCTACACTTGGTGGTAGCTATACATTTTCTGACCCTAGCGAAGAGAATAATTATTCTTTAAGTCTTACAGGTCAATATTTGTTCAATGGATTTGGTTATTCAGATTTAAGTGTATTTAGTGAAAAGCAACGAGAGATTAGCGCCTTAGTACGTACAGATGCTCTTAGTTTTGGAGATTTACGCAACCGTAGTCAACACTACGCTGCTGCCAATGCTAGCTTGCGTCTTAGTGATTTTGACTTTTCACCTTCGGTACTTTGGTTAGGTAGTTTGGGTGATGGTTCTGGTCGCTTAAGTACAAGTGTTCGCTACAGCGGTATTGATAACATAACGCCAAGCTTTAATTACAGTTATAACTATGGTGATGAAGGATCTGAATATGCACCGAATGGTGCGGACCAAAGTATGTCTCTATCAGTTTCTTTAGGAGTAAGTTTCTAGAAAAATCAGTTTTTTCATAAATCCGATACACACAGATACACACAGAAAACGCAGATGCTCTTTCGAGACATCTGCGTTTAACAATCTAAGAACGATATAAAGACTTAGATGACTTACATACCACCTAAAGTAGCATTGAATAACCAGTCATTAGCCTTTTGAGCACCATGACAGCCAACACAACCCGCAGGTGCGCCTGCAGCGTCAATTGTGCCGTCTGGCTGAACTTTCGCCCAGAACCAGTCCCCTGCATCAGGGTTAAAGCCTTCTTCCATCTTAACCATGATGGTTGTAGCAGCTAGAACCTTTTCTGGTGTAAAATTCTGCTTAGATAAGAATGAACCTTGTGGAAGTTCAGTCAAACCATGCTGAATTGCATCATAAGCAATGTTATTCACGTAGGTACGTAGAACAGCACCGTGAGGCGCTTGACCTTCGTAGAAGCCTGGCTCAACACCTGGCTCATAGTGCCATGTGAATTCATACATTTGGTTCTCTAAAAGACCCATAAACTTCTCAACAAGCGCTTCTGAATCAGCGTGTCCGTCTGCAAAAGCAGCAGGCATAGCAAGTCCAAAAAGAAGCACTACGACAAATAGAACTTTTTTCATACCATTATTTCCTTTCTGCATTAGGACACCGCCTAATTTCAAGCTAAAGGCTCAAAATTAGGTGGGCTTTTTCCTAGTTGACATGCAGATTAATTATCTTGTCAGACAAAAAAAATGTAAGTTAAATATAAGACGCTTGGTCCAGCTAGAAATTGCTTGGCACTTGAGCATCCGCAAAAAGTGTATTTACGGCTGATGTGGAATGAAAATTTCAAGAAGTTGCAAAAATAGTGTTTTATATCGTCACAGACGGCAGCTTTGGATTTTCGTATTTTTTAGACTATTTTTTGCAATCCAAAAATATGTCATTTTTCGTGCGTCACAGACGCTAAAACTCTATTTCACATCAGCCGTAATTAGCACTTTGCCTGTCACTTTCATTCGTAGCAACCATTTTTGAAAATTGAAACTGCTCTATCGCAGCAGGAATCTTACCCATTTGATAGAAAAACGTGGCAAGCGATGCTTGCGCCTGATAGCTGTTCGTAAAACGCTCACTTGCTAAGCGGAAGTAAAATTCAGCACCTTTGTAGTAACCAGTCTCGGCCTTACTCCAAGCAAAGTTCAAAATCCTATCAAGTGCTACTCCCTCAGAAAGGTAATAATCCATATCACTTTCGTCAATTGCGGGTGCAGTAAAAAACTGTGGCATTGTGCCTATAAAGCCCGTGCCAATAAAACTATTCGCTTGATTACTAGCTTGACTATGACTGATTAAAACAACTTGAGCGATTAAAAATAGCAATAAAAGCAATAAACACTGGCGGGTCTGACTCATATTTGCCTCCAAATCAGCCCTCTACCCTATCTATATCATCCCATATATATAAATAACACAACGCTAGTATATCAGAGGCTCTTGAAATTACATAAAGAAGCTATTTAGCTATTTAAACCTGCCAAGGCTCATAGCCTGCCTCAGCAAAGTACAAGCCCTGTGCAGGTGCTTTTGGACCCATCTTGCTACGATTCTTTGAAGCTAACAAGGCATCAATTTCATCAGGTGCAATTTTCCTCTCACCCACATAAATAAGTGTTCCCACAATCGTTCTAACCATATTGCGAAGGAAACCGTTGGCAGCAACGTGTAAATTGAGGCTATTGTCTGTTTGCTCGAGCCTACACAAATACACTTCTCGTATCGTTGATCTGGTTTCTTTCGTAGCTAACGCAGCAAAGTCTCTCTTTCCTTCAAACATCAACGCAGCAGCAAACATAGCTTCTACATCAAGATTCTGCTTCAAAAAAAGTACTCGGTGTCTGTCCAAAGCTCCACCATTAAATCTACCTCGACTCAACTGCATTTTGTATAAATAACGCCGATACTGACAACTAAACTGCGCTTCGAAGTCGTTATCAACATCTTCTGCTTTCAAAACACAGATATCTTTAGGAAGTTTTGCATTAAAAGCCAAAGGAATTTTCTCAATTGGAATAGCATCATTGGTGTTGTAGTGTGCAACCATCGCTAGCGCATGTACACCAGCGTCCGTCCGACCTGCCCCATGAATGTTATTACTTGCCTCTGGAAACTCTGCTAAAACCTTCTCTAGTTCAGCTTGTACCGTTCGTTCGCCTGTTAAGGCTTGCACTTGCCAACCATGAAAGTGTGTGCCGTCAAATTCAATGGTGAGTTTAATACGTCGTTTTCTAGCAGGGTTCATAAAAAAAGTTCATAAAAAGGGTTCATCAAAAAAGTTTATCAAAAAAGTTCAGCAATAAGCTATTTAAGTTCAGCAAGGGTGCGTCCCATCCAAGGTTGGAAAGAGATTTAACGCAAATAGAAGTTTTTTCGCTTTTTGAAAAACTTCCCTTTTTGAAAAACTTCTAAGGTGCGTCCCTACTAGAGTTGAATATCAGATTATTTCTTTAGATATACCTTCAACCTTTAGCGGGACGCACACTTTAATGTGTAAAATTTGGCATTCTCTTTAGATTGTGTTAATATTTAACTAGGTGAAAACTTTGTGGCTTTGCTACATCGTTGTAATGCGCGTTCTTGGAGGAGCGCGCATTTTTTGTTTTTTAAGGCAATTTATAATATTTTGAAAATGAAACCACTTATATCAGAATTTTCTTATGGCTTTGCCCTTACAAATGAATTAGCTTCTGGAGTTTTGGGTGAATTACGTGGGGCTCCAATATTTCCTTCTCTAATTCAGGAAGGACGTGATGGAGGTGGTTATGATGTTTCACTTCCACTTATAGGTATGCCACTATTTTTACAATTTAAACTCAGTCACAAAATGATTAAAAGTACGGCTAGTGAATGGTTATATTTTGGTGGACCTTACTATCGGATGCATTTACGTTCTAGAAGATATTCTCGGCAACATAGCCTATTAATACAACTAGACGAAGCTGAGCATGAGGTTTTTTATGTTGCGCCGTATTTCTATCAGACTTACGAATTAAGTGAGAATTTCTTGACTAATAACGTTGCAGACAATTCAATATGGATTGAACCATCAGCTATAGGAGAACTTCCTGATTTAGATGACCATTATGTTTCATTTAATCGCTCTGAAGCTTATGTTTGTTCTCAAAATCCCCAACTGATCAAAAGAACTTTAGACCTTAAAAGTGTTTCTAAACGATTAGATAAAATTTGGAACAAAAAACAAGTAGAAATTGATGCGGAATTTTTTTTAAATATTATTGACATAATTGACGCTCAGAGACATTTCAAAAGACCTCTAAGATCTATGTATAAACCTAAGCAATTGATAGTCGAATGTGCCAAATTGGCTTCTTTTATATCTAGGTCTATTTTAGGGGCAGAATTAATAATTGTCACTAAAACAGGGTCTTAGATTCCGTCAATATTTTCAATTTTATTAACTATTGTTATGGGGTTGGTTTATCTTCAATATGTGTATATCTATTAGAGTTGTATTTTTTCATTCAAAGACACTCACAAATTCATCTAACGCCTTCTTCTGCTTAGCATGAGTCGGCACACCAGCATCCTCAGCAGGATAGCCAACAACTAAGTTTATATACGCTCTTTCGTTTTTCGGTCTTCCAAGTACTTCAGCTAAAAAATTCATTGGGCTTGGTGTATGTGTCAAACAAGCCAAACCAACATTGTGCAAAGCAGATATTAAAAAGCCTGTAGCTATGCCAACAGATTCTTGTACATAGTAGTGCTTGAGTTTTGAACC
>CALDTA010000387.1:0-10265 GCA_937924455.1 uncultured Deinococcales bacterium | reverse complement strand
AAAGAGCTTGCTGAGGAGATGTCCAAAACCTTTTTAGAGATTGTCTTAGCACCCTCTTTTAGTGAAGAGGCGTTAGCAGTTTTTGCTAAGAAAAAGAATTTACGTCTTTTGTATGTTATTGCTGAAGATAAATCTAAGCTCGACATTCGCCGTATACGTGGCGGTTTGCTGATTCAAGCGATTGATAGAGGGGCTTTAGACGATTGTGACCTCAAGGTAGTTACGAAGTTGCAACCAGATGAAACAGCATGGCAAGACTTACGTTTTGCGTGGACTATTGCCAAACACACTAAATCAAATACGATTGTGCTTGCTAAAGAAGGTCGTAGTACAGGCATTGGCGTTGGGCAGGTTTCTCGTATTTGGGCTGCGGAACAGGCTATTGAACATGCTGGTACGTCAGTGACAGGCTCGGCACTTGCGAGTGATGCCTTTTTCCCTTTTGATGATGTGGTTCGTTTGGCTGCTTCACACGGCGTAACAAGCGTGATTTGCCCAGGTGGTTCTAAACGAGATGATGAAGTGATTGCTGCTTGTGACGAACTGGGTATCAGTATGGTTTTTACTGGTATGAGGCACTTTAGACACTAAAAAAATAAAAAATACCAGACATAAAAAAAGGTTCTTAGGTTTGTCCTAAGAACCTCAAATTTTTTGTTGAGTCTCTAATATCGCATATCAGAGTACTTGATTATTGCAACTAGTTTTGTGGAACGATTTCGAGTTGAACGGTGACGTCAACACGTTCTCCCTCACGTAAGACAGTAACGATTACTTCGTCACCAGGGTCATGTGCAAAGACAAGATCTTGTAGTTGGAAGGTATCAAATACATCGATACCATCGATTGCAACGATGACATCGCCACCAGCAGGGACTTGCTGACCGTTTATCATTACATCAAATGTGCCGCCTACTAAGCCAGCTTTTGCTGCTGGACCATCTTCTTCAATGTTGCGAATCACAACACCACGCTCAGGATAACCAAGACGCTCACGTACTTCGTCGGGATAGGCACGTACATCTAAAATGCCAATGCCGATACGAGGACGAGTGCTAAATACGTCGTTGATGCCACCTGCTAAAAGGCTGTTTAAGTTATTGTTTAAGTGGTTACTAGGTACAGCAAAACCAACGCCTAAATTACCTCTGGTGCCTGCACCACCACCTGGGATGATGGCAGTATTAATACCAATAAGTTCACCACGAGAGTTGAGCAGTGGACCACCTGAGTTACCAGGGTTAATAGCTGCATCTGTTTGAATCATTGATGCTGCAAAGTTACCGATGGTTGGAATTTCATCACGGTCAAGTCCAGATACGATACCTGTTGTCACAGTTGAAGCAAATCCAAATGGATTGCCGATGGCGATAACTTTTTGACCGACAAGTACGTCATTAGAATCTGCGATTACAATTGGCAGGACATCTGCTGGCAATTCGCTTGGGTCGTTGAGTGCAAGTAGTGCTAAGTCAAAAGATGGGTTAGCACCTACGACACGCACTTCTACTTCTTCGTCGTTGGTATTTGGGAAGACTACTGAAAGGGATGCACCTTCAACAAGTTCTACGCTGTCTTCACCGATTGCTGATTCAATCACGTGATAGTTGGTTACGATATGCCCTTCTTGGTCGATAACAAAGCCACTACCTGAGCCAATATCTGGACGAGGCTGTGGTGTTTGACCGTCTGGTGCTTCTTCGTCATCCTGTTGTGGTAGGTTGAAGAAATCTCTGAACTGTGGTGGGATTTGCTCAAGTGGCACATCACCAAAAACATTGCCGATACCTGTAGCAGGTGATTCAACACGGATAGCGACTACGCTATTGCCGACGGCTTGAACAATGCCAATAGTATTTTGCTCGTCTTCAAGGAAGGCTCGAGCCTGATTAAAGCCCTGATTATCTGCCTGTGCACTTGCAGGACTTTGGTTTAAAGTAAAAACAAATAAAGCAAGTCCTACTAAAGCTATGCCAGAAAATAGCATAGTACGAATGCGAGTTTGCGCTGGGGATAGGTTGACAAAAGTCTTTCTCATAAAACCATACACTCCTAATATAAGGTTTTTTCATGCATACAGGTATTATTTATATGCATAGTAATATTGAGGTTACCTCATGTTAGTGAGGTTAGTCCGTAAAGTAGATTAACTATGTGAGTACGTCTATGTGAGTACGTAAATGCGAGTACGTAAATGTGATTACCTAGAGCACTCGTAATTGTAACGTATAAAGTAGCAGTAGGAGATGGTGTTGGCACTAGTTTTGTTGCTGCTCGAGCTGTGTTTTAGCTCTTTGTGCTTCTTGTTCCATACCAGCTTTCGATAAAGTAGTGATGTATTCTTCCCACAAATCAAAATCATCAGGGTCAATGTCAAGGATTCTCTTGATGGCTCGAGCATAGCGTCTAGGTAGTGCAGATGGATTGAGTGCAGCTATATAAATTGATTTGACTGTTTCTGCCAGATAGGTACGCCTTGAACCTGCCCATGCTTCAGGAAAAGAAGGCAGTAGCTCTCCTTGGTACAGTTCGTTCAGGTTTTTTAACTTATCTTTATCAATAATCTGTTTGGTATCAAGTAATTCATCAGGTAATTTATCAGGTAATTCATTAGGTAATTTGAAGGTATCCAGCACGTCTTCGAGCAAATACAAATCACAGTGAACGTGTTCTTTAAGTGAAAAGTTAATCGTTGTTCTGTCTATATGCCAATTTGCCCAAGAATCACTCCAACGTTTTGCTCTGGAGAGTACGCTCCTAAAACCACTCTGCGAGATACTTTCCCACAAGGTTGTCATGACATCAGAACGTTTGATACTTACATTGCGTTGACCAGATTCTCCTTGAAGAATGAGGTAATAAATAACTTGCTCAGCACCACGGTCTGGTGCGCCTTCCAAAACGCCATTAACACGAACACTTTGCCCACCGAGCAATTGAATATAAGCTGACATTTCTTGAGCACCAGAAGTATAATCTGCATGTCGCTTTAGCACGTGTCCGATTTCTTGAACAAGCTCTTGCTGCGAAAAAGGTTTAGCTAGGTAGCCGTCTGCACCTTGTAACATGCCTTTTCGATAATGACGTTCACTGTATAGCGCCGTAACATAGATAAAGGGGATTTTGACTAAGTCATCATCAGTTTTTAGATAATCATGAAATTCATAACCAATTGTTTCAGGCATCATGATGTCACAAAGGATGACATCTGGAGTGTTTTCTGTGCTCTCTAAAAATTCTTTTGCAGCTTGAACGCTTGTACACTTTGTAATTCTTGCCTCAAAAGAGGCAAGCTGTGCTTCGATGAGTTCTAGCATTAGGTCATCATCATCAACACATAAAATGTTGAGGTTGTTTTTAAGCTGAATTTTTTCAGGTACTGAGACCGTTTTTTTAGAAGAATTCATCCTTTGTCCCTGCAACACATTACTTGTTGTACTTGTTGTATTTGTTGTCAAATTCACAGCTTTTGAGTTTATAGCTTTTGAATTTATAGCTTTTGATGTAGTTTTAGTATAAGTCATTTCTTGTATTTTTATTCTTTCAGCGTTTCTACGAAATAACTGTACATACTGTACATACTGAGTGGCTTTATGCTTACTCGTTACGAAGCTCGCCGATTAACTGCTGTTGTAGTTAATCGTGGAATTGCTTTTTGAATGATACTAAAGTAAGCCTTTGACAAATCCACCATCAACAGAAATCGTCTGACCAGTAATGTATGCTGCTTGTTCTGATGCTAAAAAAATTACAGGCGCAGCAACCTCTTCAGGGGTTGCTAGGCGTTGTGCTGGAATAGTCGCATTAGCAAAAGTAGTTTTTGCTTCTTCATCTACAAATAAAGCATTTAAGCGCTGGGTATCTGTGTAACCAGGACCAACGTTATTTACCGTGATGCCTTGATTGGCGACTTCAGTAGAGAGCGTTTTTGCAAAGCCTGTAACACCTGCCCGAAAGGCATTTGAAAGGGCTAAGTTTGCAACAGGTTGTTTGACAGATACACTCGTTATATTGATGATTCGCCCCCATTGCTGTTCCTGCATCTTTGGCAAAGCGAAGCGTGTTAAACGTACAGCAGACATCAAAGTGAGGTCATAGCCAGCATTCCATGCGTCATCAGTCAAGTCGGCAGCGGTACCTGGAGGTGGTCCGCCTGCATTGACAACTAAAATATCTGGTAATCCTGTGTAAGATTCCATTTTGTCAAACAATTCTTCAATGCCTGATTTGGTGCTGACGTCAGCAGCGATAGCAAATGCTTCGCCACCTTTACTGCGAATATCTGAAATAACACTGTTGAGCACAGCCTCGTCTCGAGCACATACAACAACTCGAACACCTTCTGCTGCTAAGCCTTGTGATACCGCAAGACCAATTCCTTTAGAACCACCTGTTACAAGTGCAACCTTGTCACTAATTTGTAAATCCATGCTTAAGTGTATCGGAAATTCCACTGAAAAAATAGATGGTGTAAGACCAATCTCGCTTAAATCATTAAAAAAGTCGAGTGTATTTCTATCGTGAATGCATCTAGGAAATACAAAGTGAAGTACCAAGTGAAATCTCAAGCTGAAAGTGGAATATGGTTGAGTACCTAACAATTCAAGCTGGTTATTGTATTAAAGATATTGTCGTACTCTGTGTAAACTAGTGAACCTGTAAACTTGTAAATCTGTGAACCTGTGAACCTGTAAGCCCTTTTATTAACAGGCTTTTCTGTGATTTCAAGTGTGAACTTTTAAGTGAATATAGCCATAATGTGAACATTTACATAGTAATACCTTAAATAATAAGGCATACTAATAATTATGATAAATCAACCAGATATTCAGAGTGTTTTTCACCCAACATTTTTAGGAAATCGAGTTCTAGCTAAGCCAATTAATAAACGAGTTAGTCAATCAAGTAGCGTAAAAAATTCTAGTACACCTACTGTCAGTCAAACTACTACTCAGACTTCTACCGACACACCTAATCCAGATAACGCTTCAGATGCAATTGTCATCAATGTTCACCTCTCAGGTCAGAAGATTTTGCAGCAATTTGGTTGGGTTCTAGCTGCCTGCCTTTGGGGATTAGTCTTCGCTTTTTTCTTGATGCGCTAAATTATGTTTCTAGTACATCTTTTTTAAAGATAGTGTCTACCCAGACATAACACCAGTGCTTGTTTCTCTGCCCCCCTTGCAAGCACATACTCCCTTTCTACACCTCAACACGGTTTTTGTTGAGACACACATCCACCTGCATAGTGGATGTGTTTGTTTTTGATACAACTTATGAGACCTACCACTTTATGAGACTTACCACTTTGTGAGACCTACCACTTTATAAGACCTACCACTTTTGAATTGTTGATTTAAAACGGGTTACATTTTTGTTTCTCAATTTGCCAAGTTTTGTTGTTCGACCGTTGACGCGTTCCCGCCAGCGTTTATAGCTTTTCGGATTTTGAGATTCTCGCATAAGCTGTTTCACGTCTTTTTCTTTTAATCCAAATTGAGCTTCGATAGCTTCAAATGGAGTTCGGTCTTCCCATGCCATCATGATGATGCGGTCTTTATCTTCGATACTTAATTGATTGTTGTTGGAGATATTGTTTGTCATAGTAGTCTGGTCGTTAGTAGTCTGGTCGTTAATAGGCATTTTTCAAGTTTAAAGGCAAAGTCAGTATCTAAAACTATGCATAAATTACTATTTGTATAAGGTGTATAAGCTAATGCTAGTATGTCTATTGACTGAAAAATGGCGGGTTACTAGATTCCGTGTGTTGACTTGTATAATCCTTGATTTAATCAGTTTGGCTTGAACCAATACACACGCAATCGGAAACCTTCGAAACATCAAACCACAAATAGGATACTAGTGATGCTTGAAAAACCAATTTTACAAGGTGAAAAAATATATTTAAGACCACTTGGTCTAGAGGATGCGCCAGCGATATTTGCGAGTTTGTCCGATGAAGAATCGATGCGTTTAACAGGAACGCAAGATAGCTTTACACTTGAGCAAGTTGAGGCTTTTTATGCCAAAGTTCCTGAAGCAGATGACCGTATAGATTATGCAATTGTATTAGGAGATCAATCTGATGTAATGGTTGGTGAAGTCGTTTTAAACAATATAGATTGGGAAAATAAATCTGCTAATTTTCGGATTGCGCTTTCAAATCAAAGCCATTTTGGTAAAGGTTATGGTTCTGAAGCTACGCAACTTATTATCAAACATGGTTTTGAAGTACTGGACCTGCACCGTATTGAGCTAGAAGTATATGACTTTAATCCACGGGCAATTCATGTTTATAGAAAAGTGGGTTTCATTCAAGAAGGTATACGGCGAGATGTCTTGCTGTGGGATGGTAAATACCAAAGTGCTATTGTTATGGCTATGCTCAAATCCGACTATGTTAAGAGTCAAAAGGTATGAATCAAGAGTGTATTTACAAACTGGATGCTGATGAAGGTGGCGTGTTTTCAAACGGAGTGCGAAAACCGCTAAGGTGCACCGTTTTAGGACATGTCCGTCAAATCAGATTTGGCTTGTCCTGCAATACTTTGACTATTAAAGGATGCACCTATGAAGCAAACAACACTTGATTTGATAAAAAAGCTTGACTTACAACCACACCCTGAAGGTGGTCACTATCGTGAGCTATATCGTTCAGAGCAAACTGTTATTCGTAATGTAGACAATCAAGAACGGTTGTCGTTGACGACCATTTATTTTTTACTTGCGGCAGGGGAATTAAGTCGTTGGCACGTTGTGTCATCTGACGAGGTGTGGCACTTTTACGAGGGTGATGATTTAGAGTTGCTGATTTATGATCCACAACGTCAGCAACTTTCAGTGACTATTTTAGGAAATACAACTGATGGACACACTAGAGTGGCTGTTGTGCCTGCTGGACATTGGCAAGCTGCGAGACCTGTGACTACAACTGCTAAAGATATTGGACATTCATTAGTTGGCTGTACAGTTGGTCCAGGTTTTGAATTTGCTGACTTTACTTTTGTTTCTGACTCAAACAATCACCAAGAACATTTTAAATCTATTTTAGCTCAGTACAGTGATTTGTTGTAAATCGAGGATTTATACCGAAGTGAATCATAAATGTCATAATCCCAGTCAATACACAAGGTTTTCAAGCCTTTATCCTTCGGTTATTTCGCAATCTTTGCGACTATATCTTTATGACATTCATCTTTCAGTTTAGTATTACTATAGATTAAGCATCTAAATAAGCAACACGGTTGCGACCTGAGGCTTTAGCTTTATACAGGTACTTATCAGCAATTTCTACAAGATTATCTGCATTGTTAGCGCGGAAATTATTGGCGAGACCTATACTAACAGTTACTTGCATATCTTTGTGAAATTCATGCCATGGATCGATTTCAACCGCTTCTCTAATACGTTGACAGCCTTGATGAGCGGCTTCTAAATCTGTTACTGGCATGATGATTGAAAATTCTTCACCGCCGTAACGTGTTGCAATGTCAACATTGCGGAGGTTTTCTAAGAAAATTTCAGCGACACGTTTTAGAACTTCGTCACCCATTTGGTGAGAGTAGGTATCGTTTAAGTTCTTAAAATGGTCAATGTCAATCATGGCAAGACAGAGACTACGTTCATAGCGTTTGGCTTCTGCGAAGAGACGTGGCAAGTTTTCATCTAGAAATCTGCGGTTATAGAGTCCTGTTAAGCCATCACGGATGCTTAGTTCGTGTATCCTTTTATTTAGCTTGGTGAGTTCTATGTTGCGCTGCTCGAGCTCACCCTTAGTATCTTCTAATTCTTTAATTGCAATTTCCAACGCATTATTTTTATGTTTAAATACAGCAGCTTCTCGTTTAACACTTTCAACTTCTCTAGTAATTTTTAGAGCACGCAATTCAGAGTCAGCCTTTGCCAAAAGCATGTCTTTTTCTAGGTCATGATAGTTCTGGAAATGTTTGAGAGCTGACCTATATTCGCCCATTTTTTTATAGACTTGAGAGAGTTCTAAGTGGCAATCATTTAAGGCGCTGACGTGTCCTCGAACTTCCACTAATTTCAAAGCTTCTTGAATATAATTGAGCGCTTTGACCGTATTACCCATTTCTCGGTAAGTTGCCCCAATTTTTAAAAGTGTTTGATGATTTTGAGAGGTATTCTGAATACTATCTAAATTGGAGTTATTAGTGACTTGAAGGTTTGATTTTTGAGGATTCTGTTTTTGAATACTCATAGCTTTTGCAAAATGTTTGAGTGCCTTCTCAAAATCCTGCATGTGCTTGTATATATCCCCGAGACAGGTATAGACAGTGACAAGTAGTTCTGTTTTAGCTGATTTCTTAGCTAAGTCTTTTGCTTGTTCAGCAAAGTGTAGTGCTCGCTGAGCATAGCCCATAGCAAGGTGACAATTAGCAATCTGCAGTAAAGCAGCAGCCTCTTTTGATGAGTTGCCAAGCTTTCGGTAGAGGCTACGTGCTCTAGTACTAAAGGCAATGGCATCGTTGTGGTCTGCAAGGGATGCTGAGACTTGTGCCATCGTTGTTGTGGCTTCTGCTTCAGCTTCTCTGAAGTTGTGTTTGCGAGCAAGCTTCTCAACTCTGCCCAAAGTCTCTAGAGCTTCTTGGTAGAGAGACATTTGGGCGTAACTTTTTGCCAAGCTATTTAAGCTTCGTAATTCGACATCAACCAGCTTATATCTGCGAGTTGTTTCTAAAGATTCTAAAGCAATACGAATAGCATCTTCTCGCATATTTTGCTGTTCAAAGCAGTATGCAAGATAGCTTTGAAGTCTTGCCTGTTCTTGGTCAAGGTTTTCTTTATCTGTGCTATCAAAGCTTGGGCTATCGGAAATTTTTTTAAGATAGGTTAGTGCGTTTTCAGCCTTTTGTACTGCTAAAGCTGTATCGCTTGCAGCCGTATCACCATGACATAACTGCTCAACCTCTTCCCGCATTCTTCGAAGTTCTTGAATGTTAGGAAGGGCTAAAAAATCATCTATAACATCTTTTGAAAGTTGACGATCAACCATGTTTGCCCGTCAACATGTTATATAAATCTAAATTGTATGAAACCCTGTATCTTACTAACCGTTGTACCATCTCAAGGACTAGTTTGAAGGCTGAGTGCTAGCGAATGATTAGCGAAACCATGTACCAGATTGTGTTTATTGACCAGATAGTATTATTTACCAGATTGTGTAGGGTGTTAGATTTAGGGCAGCATTGCTATAGCGGCTGTCATCACTGACTTCTTTGCCAAGCCAATGAGGTTTTTTAAAGGCTTCCTCTTCTGACTCAAGTTCAATCTCTGCGACAATTAGACCTTCATTGACACCTTCAAAAACGTCGATTTCCCACTGATGTCCTTGGTGTTGAACAATATAACGGGTTTTCTCAATAGGCTTTTGTGGTGCTAGATTGAGCAACCCCCAAGCCTCTTCAACAGGGATACTATACTCAAACTCTGCCCGACTAATACCAACCTGTTTACCCTTGATAGTCAAAAATGCTTTATTTTTACTGACATCTTCACTGACATCTTCACTGACATTTTTACCGACATCTTCAACGATTCGCACCCGAACAACACAGTGCTTTTCATGACTCAGGTAGCCCTGAACATAGCGCTTACCTGCCATGCCTTGAGGTAACTTATCTTTTTGAACTAAAAATTTTCGTTCTATTTCAACTGCCATAACTAAACCTTAGATTGATTGGATGTTGCTACATAGAATGCGCTAGCTCGAATGTTCTGCTTTTTTAAGCAAATAGCGTTCCCAACCACCAAAGCGACTAACGTCTTCGTATTCGAGGTCTAAACAGTGTTCAAGCGAGTTAAGAAAGACAAAACAATCAGTTTTATCTGAAAGCTGTGTTTTCGCTAGGTAAACTTGACTACTTTGTTGACTATTTTGTTGATTGAAAAGTTCGAGAAGCGGTTCGGCAGCTAATGCCCAGAGTTCAACACGAATTTGTCTACCATTAGTAATGTCTTCGCATAACATAGCTTCTTCGTTATGTGTTTTGTTATGTGTACTAAAAAGGCGGTAGTTGGCTGTTGTATGCGCTGTTTTTAGAAATTTTGCACCTAAAGTACTTAGTGTTGATTGTGAATCAAGTTCGCTAAGTTTGTTGCCGTAGATGGCTAGTAGGTGCTTTTTCATTATGTTCTTTAGTTCTTATTTTCTGCTTCAAGTAAAGCTTTGATGGCTTTTAGGCTGTTTAGCGTGTTGGCTCGAGCCTGTTCAATCAAGTCCTCTTCTATCAACATAGCATTAT
>CALDTA010000386.1:0-7196 GCA_937924455.1 uncultured Deinococcales bacterium | reverse complement strand
GCTACTCAGTTCTTTTACAAAATTGACTAGTGCTTCAATAGTAACTTCAACATCTTTTACATCAATGGTTTCATCTGGGTGATGACTTAAGCCAAGTGGATCACGAATAAATAAGAGGCAGCTTGGGCAAAATTCTGCCATCACCATAGCGTCGTGCCCTGCACCACTCACCATGATTGGCGCATCTGGGACAGTCAGATTGATAGCTCGTTGCATGACAGCCGAAAGCTGTTTATCAATATCAATAGCTTCTTGTGGTTCAGTTGATTGCCAAGATAGCCTAATATTTCTTCTTTTAGCAATCTCTTCAGCTTTTTGTTTATACCTTGCAAAAGACTCAGAGCGAACTTTATCATTGCCGTGGCGAACATCTAAGCTTAATTCTGTAAGTGCTGGAATCACATTGACAGCGTTTGGTGTAACAGAGCACATACCAACTGTAGCAACTAAGCCTTCTGTGGCTTGCCCTATTTCCTCAACAGCTAGGATGAATTCAGCAGCAGCAGCCAAGGCGTCTTTTCTATCAGACATAATTTCTGTACCAGCGTGCCCTGCTTTACCTTCAAAGCTTAGCTTAGCCCGACTCTGTCCAACAATTGTGGATACGATGCCGAGTGATTTACCGAGTTTATCTAATTGTCTAGATTGTTCATGATGTACTTCGATAAATCCTAAGATATCATTGGGGTTAAGTTTGCACTGCTCTAAGTTATCTGGGTTTTTTCCAAATGCTGAAATGGCATCTCGCATGGTTATATCGTTGCCATCTTTGCGATTCAGTACTGTTTTCTTTAAAGTGCCAGTAATTGCTTTACTGCCTATAAAGGGCATACTATAGCGAATACCCTCTTCTTCAGAGAATCCGATAACTTTTATATTGAAGGGTAGTTGTAGATTTTCTTCAACACAATATTCAACCAGTGCTAAACCAAGTAAAACACCGATGATACCATCATATTTCCCAGCGTTTTTTACTGTGTCTAGATGTGAACCGACTAGCAATGTTTTTGCTGTCATATTTTTAGAGACGTAGTTACTTTTTGAGATGTAGTTACCTAGGATATTCCCAACAGCATCAACCTGAACAGATGTTCCTACAGTTTCCATCCATGTAGTGATGGCTTTGTGCGTGTCGTGCATAGGAGGAGATAAGAAAGTGCGAGTTAGTCCATCTGGCGATTCACTAAACTTCGCTAAATCATCGCAACGTTGCATAACTTGTTGGGCTAGGGTTTTGACAAGCTGTGTCATAATAAAAGGTTTGCCTTCAAAAAAATAATGGCATTTGCATTGTCAATTCCAGCACTACCGTTTTTGTATTGATATATATTTTCAGCTTGCTATGCCTTCAACTGTAGGTTGAAAGTTTTTCTAGCTGATGGAATCTTTTTTACAACTGCTGTAATACCGAAGTGAATCATAAATGTCATAATCCCAGTCAATACACAAGGTTTTCAAGCCTTTATCCTTCGGTTATTTCGCAATCTTTGCGACTATATCTTTATGACATTCATCTTTCAGTTTAGTATAAGTACCGAATACCCTAACACAAAAAAGAGCAGGTAGTTAGCCTGCTCCTTTCGGATAGTTTAATCGGATATTTTAGGTTTGTGCTGTTTAAGCTAAATTACGCTTATAAGCCTCTTCAGTGTAAGACTGGAGAATATTTGGGAAGTGATAGCGCAATACGCCCTCTTGCTTCTCAACATTTAGCAGTGACTTATCTACTAAGTTGCGTAGGTTCGCAAGTGATGCTGCATTGAGCTCATCGACATCGTCCTTCTCGAAGAACTCAGGAAGTTTACTGAGGTTATAACACAAGCTCTGAAGCTCTGGCGTGAGCTGTTGCCATGAACTAGAGAAAACTTGTTGCATATCTCTGTGTCTGTCGAGCACGTTGGCACTCTCTGTTTTAAGCAGATTAAGGTCCACTGAAAGTTCTTTAGCAATCTCTTCAACACTCATCATGCCTAACCATGAAGCTGCAAGCTCAATTGGCAGCGGCATACCTGATAGCTTTTGACATAAGTCATGAATGAGATGCACGTTGTGCTCATCAATTTCGAAGTACGGATCTTGTAAGCGAGCGCGCTCTTCGAAGAGTTTGATAGCAGTGAAGCTCTTAATAGTGTCTAGATTTCTTTCACTAGGTTCTGGTAATTCCAAGCCTCTTAGTACGAAGAACTGTTCACCCATGAGACCTAGTGCTTCACGTGACGTTACCAGTAGTTTGACGTTTGGCGCTTGGCGTAGTAGTGACATGATGAAACCACTTGTTGATAGCAAGTGCTCAAAGTTATCTAGCACAAGAAGCATTTTCTTTGTTTTCAAGTACTTGAATAGGGCAGCTTCATCTTCGTCAATTTCTAGTCTGCGAGATAGGTGAGAAACAAGCTGTCCACCTGTCGTGCGTTCTAGAGCAACGAATAGTACACCATCTGGATATTGTTCTGTTTGTTCAGAATTTGCAATTTGTAGTGCTAAACGTGTTTTGCCCATACCACCTGCGCCACGAATTGTAACGATGCGGTGCTGATCAAGTAAGCGATTGAGGTTATCAATCTCTGTTTCACGACCCACAAAGCTTGTGAGTGATGCATTGAGTTGATACATTTCGGATGGGTCTTGTTGTGGCGCACTTGCTAAGCTTGGTGCGCTTGTACGAAGACGAATCAGTTCTTGGAATGAGTCTTGCTTATCTTGAAGAATGGTTTCGTAAAGACGAGCAGTGTCTTCTGAAGGTTCTGCACCAAGTTCACGCTCGAGCTGGCGAGAATACTGACGGAAGTGCTGGAGTGCTTTATCTACTTCGCCTGTTTGCCAGTAGAGCCACATTCTTTGACGATGGGCGCGCTCTTGCCACGGCTCGAGCTTAATCCAACGATCGACATGCTGAATAGCTTTGGTCATATCATGCTGTTCGAGCAAACCATCAACCAAACGGCGCATAACCTGATTGTGTGATTCAATCCAGTTTTCACGCTGTTCTTCTAACCATGTTTGAAACTCTGCTGAACCATTTAATGTAAAACCTTGCATAAATTCACCACGGTACAAGGCTGTTGCTTGACGCAACGAGTTCATGTCGCCATTTTGCGCTAGGTTTAGAAAGCGTTGTGTATCCCACTGGATAACCTCTTGATTGAGCTTCACAGTGTAGCGTGTTATGTCAAGCGCACCTGGTAAGACACGCTTAATCTTCGAAAGCATAACGCGGAAGCTACCACTTGCATATGGTGCTTCTTCTTCTGGCCAGAGTAGCTCAATAAGTTGCGCTCTTGAAACCTCGGTATCTTGCTCTAACAGATAAGCAAGAAGTGCTAGACCTTGTCTTGAGTGAAGTTTGATGATTTGTTCTTTGCCGTCATCAAACTTAACGAGCTTCGGTTGTCCTAAAAAATATCCTTTAATCATACTTTTCCAATCATGCTAAGTGAATGAAGGACCATATACCATATAAAGTACCTGTCCCCTTAATCCTTAGTGATACCCCTCTTAATCCCCCTTGGAAATACAAAGTAAGTACAACTTTTTATAACCTTTATAACTTACAACCTTGTACAACCTTGGTCAGCTAAAATCACGATAATGACGCCATTTTCCAAAGATTTGAGTTATACACTTAGAAAACTGAATCACCCTAAATCATTCAGTGAACGCTATAGCTAAGGTGTTCAAGAGGCAGCACACATTTGCCTAACGTTTCTCTAATCCTAAGAGATATCTCTAACGGAAAACTTAATCATGCTGTGAAATTAACCACGATTAAGAAATAGTTAGTAAATTAACTTAACAATCCAGAAATGAGTTTCCCCCGATTTTCGCATAAACTTGGGATTTCTCTAACACTATACCCTAATTTCACTGCGAAAAGCCCATTTTATAAGACAGTTGTAAGACTTATGTGATTTCCTTGTCAGATTAGGCAGAATGCCCAATCGTTTACAATTTGAATATCTTTTACTCATGCTTACTGCCTCATAAGCATTAGCAAAAGCTCAAACGTAAATAAAGTCACACAAGTGCTTACCTAGTTGTAGAGGTTAATTATGAGTTAATGATGTGATAGCGGTTTTTTAACCGTATTTCCGAACAATCATTACTTCATGAAGTAAACATCAGGGAGATTATTCCCAGTAGAAGCGAGTTTAGAAAGATATTTCTGAAATAGCTATAAGCAATTCTACGATTCACTGCGACAGTAGTTAATCGGCGAGCTTCGTAACGAGTAAGAATAAAGCCACTCAGTGTGTACGGTTATTTCGTGGAAACGTTGGAACTACTAGGGCAAAAGCATGTAGTGGCTTTTAAGCTATGCGTTAGGATACGTGCTATGAACTCGGCTTCTGCGCATACCGCAAGTATTACAGGCATCACTAGTAAAAGTATCAGTGAAAGTATTGTTGTTTTAGATTATGGCTCTCAATATACCCAACTTATCGTGCGCCGTTTGCGTGAATTGGGTGTTTTTGCAATCATCATGCCACATACTGCGAGTTTGCAAGAGATTTTAGAAAATCAGCCAAAAGCGTTAGTCTTTTCTGGTGGACCAACCAGTGTCTATGATGAAGGTGCTCCAGCAATCATAGAAGGTTTGTTTGAATCTGATTTACCTACATTAGCTATCTGCTATGGTATGCAACTTGTGGCACACTCACTAGATGGTGAAGTGACTGCTAGTAGTCACAAAGAATATGGAAAAGCTGTATTAACTGAAAGACGTTCTGCTTTGTTCGATGGTGTAGATTCTGAGTCCGTAGTTTGGATGTCTCATGGTGATTCTGTAACTACACTGCCAAGTGGCTTTGAAGTCATAGCTTCAACTGCAGATACAGCAGTTGCAGCTATGGCAAATACTAATAAAAATATATTTTGTCTACAGTTTCACCCAGAAGTGCAACACTCGCAAGATGGTCAAAAGATTTTAGAGAACTTTTTGGAATTGACAGGTTTTTCTAGAACGTGGCAAGCAGAGCATATTGTTGAAAGTCTGATTGCTGATGTGCAAGCGCAAGTGGGTGACAAGAATGTGCTGCTTGGAATTTCTGGTGGGGTGGATTCGAGTACCTTAGGCTTGTTGCTTCATAAAGCTATTGGTGAGCAACTGCTTCCTGTGTTTGTAGATAATGGGCTACTGAGACAGGGTGAGCTCGAGCTAGTCTCCCAGTCCCTCCGCAGCCTTGGTCTCCCGTTACACGTCGTCGATGCAAAAGAACAGTTCTATAAGGCACTAGCAGGCGTCACCGACCCAGAACAAAAGCGAAAAGCCATTGGTAAAACCTTTATAGATGTATTTAGCGAAAAAGCAAGAGACCTAGAAAAAACAGTTGGTGAAATCAGCTTCCTTGCCCAAGGCACGCTTTACCCCGATGTAGTCGAATCTGCTGGTGGGCACGGGGCAGCAAACATCAAAAGTCACCACAACGTTGGTGGCTTACCCGATGATTTAAGTTTTGAATTACTAGAACCTTTCCGCACACTTTTCAAAGATGAAGTACGCGAAATTGCTGCCAAGCTAGGTATGCCACCTGCCATGAAAAACCGTCACCCATTTCCGGGACCAGGTTTAGCCATTCGTTGTTTAGGTGATATTACGGCTGAAAAGATTGACATTTTGCAGAGAGTCGATAATATTTTCATAACTATGCTGATTGAGCGAGATTTGTACGGCTCTACGTGGCAAGCCCTTGCCGTACTGACACCCTTAAGAACAGTGGGTGTTGTTGGTGATGGACGCAGCTATGGTTACACGGTTGCACTTAGAGCAGTGTCATCTATCGATGGTATGACAGCGGATTGGACCCGCTTTCCGCATGAGTTTTTAGCAGATGTGTCTAATGCGATAACCAATCAAGTGCCTGAGGTTAGTCGGGTTGTTTATGACATTACAAGTAAGCCGCCTGGAACGATTGAGTGGGAATAACTTTGCACCAAGTAAGTGTTTGGTAGTTACAAATATGAAGAATTATTAATGTCTAGATAGGTGAACTGGTGCATCCTTGCATTGGATGCCAAGTTAAATCTGATTTAAGGGTATTTCTTGAAACGTTGCACCTTGGCGGTTTTCGCACTTCGTTTGAAAACACGCTACCTTAATTTGCGTCCAGTTTACGGATGTATCTAGGTGAGTTTACAAGCATTTTTATGCCTAACCCTGCCCTAGTTTTGGAGGCAATCACACATAATGACTACCAATATTACAAAACTGCAAAATGACTTAAATGCATTACTTTTAGACAACACAGAAGAAAATAGCGAAAAACACCTTGTACTGTCAATGCTTGCAGGAAGCTATGCAAGACATATTGAGGCTTTAGGCTATGGTTATGATCCTTTGCTGGGCTTTTACCAACAGGCTATTCAGGTTATTAATAATCACCTAAAAGAGCATAAATTAGTAAATATGCTGGAAAACAATGGTTTTGACACGCAAAAACTACTCAAAAAGGTCAAAACAAACAAAAATAGCTTCTTAGTACGTTGGGAGCACCTAGATTTTGACAATGCTATTAGTCAGCATTTTGAAGGTTATGCGTCTCCAGTTGTTGAAGAAGTAGCCCAAGAACATCCTATTTTTAGTCGTCCATTTTTTATTGCTTTTAAAGGCTTGCGCTCTTAAGTAGCACAATATATAACAGTTTTTGAAGCCTTACGCCTTTAGGTGTAGGGCTTTTTTATGCGTGAGAGTAGTACAGCGACAACTGATAATAAACGGCTACTGTTTTAACAAGTGAAACTCTAAGGGTGAAGGGGCTATTCTCCAGTTCGCGGCTGTACCTGTAATAACTTTGTAAGTGTAAGTAGATTTGCTAACAAAAGCTTTACGGTCAAAATGATAGGCTTTCATATGTAGCACCAAAGAATTTACTTATATCTCCCACAGGGGTCTTATAGACACCTTGAGATACTTTGTATTCTGCTTTTATTTTCGCTGTAGGTTAGCTACATAGACACATAAATTTTTGGAGGGTTATCAATGGAATACCACTTTATCGGCCGTGATTTAGAAATTACTGATGCAATGCGCTCTCATGCCGAAGATAAGTTTGATAAGCTCGACCGTTTTTTTAATCAGATTATAGATGCAAAAGTAGTGATGTCATATAACAGTAAAGGTACTTCAACACCTGCAAGGGTAGAAGTTCAGCTTAATATTCCGAATGGCATATTGAGAGCTGAAGAGGATGGTGTAGATA
>CALDTA010000385.1:0-4895 GCA_937924455.1 uncultured Deinococcales bacterium | reverse complement strand
GTCGACGAAGGTTTAGCCAGAGACGAAGCCTACTATCTAGCTTATGACGGCGAAATTCTTGGTACTAAAGTATTGGCAGTCTATTACTTCTCACCACAAACAAAAATTCTAGGCAGAGGTGCTTATATCTTTATGGGTGCTGATGAAGTCAATAGCCAGCAAGTCACGCGTCACACGAGTCTCCACAATATGTTAGCTACAGACTATGGCTCACCAAATCGCAATGAAAAACTTTGGCTCAATGAAAGCGCAAGAGGTATGCGTGATATTGATGCCTTAGAAACAGGCGATATGCTTTATGTTACCCAATGGGGTGACGAACAAATCGATGTTGAGCTTTCGCTCTTTGCATCAAATGAAGAGCTTATGAACCGAGTACTCTACTCAAGCAAACTTTTCTCAGTAGTTATCGACGAAGAAATAAATTAGCAATATCCACTATAAATCAAGCCGTTATCTTAACTAACAGATAACGGCTTTTCTTTTGCACAAGAAGTTTTATAACACTAAGCTTTAACAGACTAAAAGCTTTAACAGACTAAGCCTCGTCACCATCAATCAACCAAACACGACCATCATCAGCTAACAACTCTTCAGCAGCATATGGTCCCCAACTATCTTCTTCATAGTAGTGTAGTGGTGGCGCTTTCTTAGACGACCAAGCTTCTATAATTGGATCAATAATTCTCCAAGATGCTTCGATACCGTCACTACGAGTAAACAGAGAAGCATCGCCATTTATCGCATCAAGAATCAAACGCTCATAGGCATCTGGCAAAGCATCTTCGCCAAAATCATCATCGTAGTGAAATTCCATATCAACCGAGCGTGTATTCGCAGGGGTATCTGGTACTTTCACCTCAAACCGTAGATGGATACCTTCATCAGGTTGAATTCTAATATGCAAAACATTAGGCGCAATCTCTTCACCTTCGGCGATAGGGAACATAATGTGTGGCGGTGAGCGGAAGTAAATAACAATTTCAGACACTTTTTCTTTTAAAGCCTTACCTGAACGTAGGTAGAATGGCACATCTTGCCAACGCCAGTTATCCACATACAGCTTGAGTGCAGCATAGGTAGCTGTTTGTGACTCTTTGGCTACACCTTCAGCGTCTCGGTAGGTACGGTATTGTGCCCTGACCGTATCTGTAAAAGCAGTTTCTTCTGTAACAGGTCTAACTGCCATGAAGGTCTTTACCTTTTCATTACGAATAGCATCTGCTTCGAAGGAAGCAGGGGGCTCCATAGCGGTAAGTGCCAAAAGTTGTAACAAGTGGTTTTGGAACATATCTCGTAAGACACCAGCATCGTCATAGTAACCAGCACGATGACCAACATCAACACTTTCAGTCACACTGATTTGCACATGAT
Organism: uncultured Deinococcales bacterium; assembly: GCA_937924455.1. Lineage (GTDB taxonomy): Bacteria > Deinococcota > Deinococci > Deinococcales > Trueperaceae > CALGZD01. The sequence continues at coordinate 3,521 of CALDTA010000385.1, read as the reverse complement.
CAATATAATTTCTGTTCCAGACAGGTTCAAACATGATGTTTGCGAATCGGAAAAAGAGAATATTTTGGGCAGTCTCTTTACCAAGATAATGATCTATTCGGTAAATCTGATGCTCTTCAAATACATTGTGAACGGCTTTGTTTAAACTCTGTGCAGAAGCTAAATCTGTACCGAAGGGTTTCTCAATAACTAAGCGACGCCAGCCAGAATCGGGGGTGGCTCGAGCCATATCTTGCTTCCCTAAGGCCTCAACGGTCACCTCAAAAAAACGTGGCGCAATAGACAAATAATATAACCTGTTGCCACCCTTTTCTGTTTCTAGTTCCCCTAAAAAAGAGTTTAACGTTGCAAAGTCTTTATCAACAGTTAAATCACCTTGAATATAATGTAAGTGTGGCTCAAACTTCTCCCAAAGCTTCTCTGTCAACACATCTGCACTATAGGTTTTGAGCGCATCATGCATCGTCTTGCGAAAAGCTTTATGGTCCCAGTCCGTACGAGCAAAACCAACAATTTCAAAGTCCTTAGGCAACCGCCTTTTACAAAATTGGGTGAACAGCGCAGGAATAAGCTTTCGCTGGGCTAAATCGCCAGATGCGCCAAAAATGACAATACTGGTCTTAAGCTTTGCCATAACTTAACCCCTTAATCCTTATCAACTTTGATGGCATGTCCACCAAACTGATTACGCAATGCTGCAAGCATCTTGTCACCATAGGGCTCTTCTTCTCTTGAACGGAAACGACGCTGTAGTGCTGAAGTAATCACTGGAATCGCCATATTTTGCTCAATTGACTCAAGAACCGTCCAACGTCCCATACCTGAATCTGGAACCCACGCTGCAATACCATCAAGCTTAGGATTCTCGTCCAAAGCATTCACTGCTAGATCCAGAAGCCATGAGCGCACAACGCTACCGTCTTGCCATATTTGACCCACAGCATGTAAATCTAAATCAAAATCTTCTTTATTGCCCATAAGTGCAAAGCCTTCGGCATAGGCTTGCATAAGACCATATTCAATACCATTATGAACCATCTTTACAAAGTGTCCTGCTCCACTTGGTCCAACATAGCCCCAGCCTTTGTCAGCAGCAGGTGCAAGCGTTTCAAATAAAGGGCGCAAGTGTTCAACTATCTGCTTATCGCCACCAACCATCATGCTGTAGCCATTATCTAAGCCCCAGACACCGCCACTCGTACCCACATCAACATAGTGAATACCTTTTTCTTTGAGCAATTCAGCACGGCGCATAGAATCCTTGTAGTAGCTGTTACCGCCTTCAACAATAATGTCACCTTCAGAGAACGCTTCTGCCAACTTTGTAACAACACTTTCAGTTGCTGCACCTGCTGGGACTAAAACCCAGCCAATACGTGGTGTATCTTGACCAGACAGCTTATCTGCAACATCTGCTAAGCTACTTGCAGCAATTGCTCCATCTGCCACAGCTTCCTTTACAGCCTCTTCATTTAAATCACTTACAACAACCGTGTGTCCACCACGAATCAAGCGTGTGGTGATATTGCCACCCATCTTACCTAAACCAACCATTGCTAATTTCATGTATTACCTCTATTTCTTTTAGTTTTTCGAAAACCTTACAGCATTTCCTCAGACCACTAAGCCATACTAAGCAGCTTTGTTCCTGCTCATCCTGTGTTATTTTCATCCTGTGTGTTTTGCACAGGCAACATCTGCATCACCAATTCACTGATTAAGTCAGTTAATTGTGAAAGTACTTTAATACAAAACTAAGACTAGCCGATTCAACTCTAGTATTTCCGTCTAATGTCTAACAACCTACAAACTGGCATAAAATTAGGGAACTGAAAAAGTTGTTTCAGTTCCCTAACTATAATTTTAATTAGCGTTTCCACGTAATATTGACCCATGCTAAATGAGTTCGTTCCTACTCGCACTGTGTGGTTTTCACAGACATCTGCATCGCCGATTAACTGACTTAGGTCAGTTAATCGTGGAAGAGCTTAATTAAACAATAACTTTAAACCAATAAGCGAATAGGATCACTTAGTAAATAAGCTACTCTTGCTAAGAAATCCGAAGCTGTTTCTAAATCTACATCTCCAGACAGTGACAAAGTACTGACATGACTATCATTTTCATTAACAATTCGTCCAAGTGCCAAGACTGGCTTTTGCTGAGCGGTAACCAACTCATCAAGTTGAAAAGCAGATAAGTCTACAACTAACAGATGGCTATCCTGATACTGTTTCTCAAAGCCACTTGAATTACTGCTAAACCATTGAGCTAACTGGCTGTGCCCTACCTGCATACTGTCTTTGTTAGTCGCAGTATTAACAGTACTACCAATACTAACAGTGTTAACAAGGTCAACAAAAGAACTATCTGCAACATCGTCTAAACTCAAGTATTCACTATCATCTGAGGTAAAGCGAGCGATTAACAATTTTTTACTATTCGAAGCTAATGGATGTTGTTCCATAGCCTTCGCAGCTGCTTTTGCCAGTAGCACTACTAACCCAATAGCATCATCAGCATCATCGCCTTTATCAGATGCATCCGCTACATTATCACTATCTGCTTGTAGCTCTTGCACAATACTAGTTTTAGCATCTAAAAGCTTAGAAAGCTCGACATAGCGCCTTGCGACAGTATAATTTTGCATTTTAGGTAGGACCTGAGCAGCAGTTACACCATCAAATTCAACACTACTACGCTGTGCCCCAGAAACGAGCGCATTCGCTGTAACATCGTCAATCACACTACTATCATCAACCATTTGATTGAGTAAGTCATCTTGATTGAGTAAGTCATCGTGATTGAGTAAGTCATCGTGACTTGTACCTGTACCTACACCTGTACCTAAAGCTTCATTTATGACTTCTTCACCTAGTACATCTGCATCAGCCACCTGTTGTGCATTCTCAATATCAGAGATACTCTCGGACATCAATTCTGTTTCTAAAGCATTCAGACTACTTTCAATATCAAAATCTTCATCTAAGTCATCAAGGTTACCCAGATTGTCTAAATCACCAAAGTCATCTAAGCCGTCTAACTCTGCACCCAATTCCATATCGAGTGTCTGTTCGGCAATTTGAACATCTCCAGCTTGCTCAGCACGAATGTCATCTGCATCATCTTCTAGTATTTCTTCCAGCAAATCCCAATCTTCATCATCAGTATTATTAGATTGACTCTTAGAAGACTGAGCAGCAGCACCTGCTGCACCTATTGCGGCTATACCCGCGCCTGCAGCCATAACATTATTACTAGTAGTCTTAGCTTGCGTATTGTCGGTTTCAAGGAAGTCTAAATCTTGAGCAAGCTCAGTTGTGAGCTCACGCTCGAGCTCTACTAAAGGATCTTCTGCATCTAAGTCAACATCAGCCCACGTCAAGCTAGAATCGTTAAGTTGGCTCGAGCTCAAATCATCTCCAAAAGCTGTCACATCTGCAAAAATATCATCATCTGTTTCTTTAGAGCGCGCATACGGATCAGCTTGTTCTGCTGCTGTATCTAAAGCCTCTTCAAAG
>CALDTA010000384.1:0-3775 GCA_937924455.1 uncultured Deinococcales bacterium | reverse complement strand
TTTATTCTTACTTGTATAAGAAGTTTGAACTAAAACAAGTTTAAACTGTAAGAAAGCGAAGCCTGAGAAAAAGCCTGTATTCTTACTAGGTCAGAAAGACCGTGTGCGAGATAAGGCAAACTCAGGCTGTTTTCTAAAACAGAACAGTATCTTAAGGTGATGAGAACCTGTATAAACAAGAGAGTGTTAAAGAAAACATCGCTTTCAATAAACAAGGAGGCAATGATGTACCTCGGTATAGATATTAGCAAAGATAGCTTAGATTGTCACAAGGTATGTGAAGATAAGAATATATCAAAGCAGTTCAAAAATGATAGTCAGGGTATCAAGGCATTAGTTGGATGGTCAGTAGATTGTAAACAAGTTGTGATGGAAGCAACGGGTGTATATTGGCAAGCTTGTGCTTTTGCTATACATGAAGCTGGTATTGCTGTAAGTGTTGTTAATCCAGCTCAAGTCAAACGTTTTGGACAATCAAAACTTATCAGAGGTAAGACAGATAAAATGGATGCTAAGTTGATAGCTGAATTTGCTAGGACGATGGAGGGTTTGCTTAATTCCGTGTATTCAACCTATCTAGTAGTCTATCACCAAACATCTGAGCGAACCAGTTCAAAGCCTTTTTCCAATTTCTAATTGGCATAGTCCATTTTTCTGACACATTGCAAATTGCCAAATAGAGTACTTTCATTAGAGCAGTTTCAGAAGGGAAAGCACCTCTAGTCTTGAGTGGTTTTTTGAGGCTATAGTTTAGCGATTCAATAATATTGGTAGTGTAAATTGCTTTTCTTATATCTGCTGGATAATCAAAGATGGGAATGATGTTGAGCCAGTGCCTACGCCATATCTGAGCAATCGTTGGATAGCTTTGAGCATACTTTTTTTCTAAGTTGTCGAGAGCTTCTTCAGCTTTCTTTTCACTTGGAGCAGTGTAAATTGTTTTGAGGTCTTTAGCAATATCTTTACGCTCATCCCATGGTACAAATTGCAAACTATTACGGATGAGATGAACGATACAAAGCTGTACTTGTGATTGAGGATAAACTTGCTCTATGGCTTCTGGAAAACCCTTTAGTCCATCAACGCAAAAGATAAAAACATCTTCAAGACCACGCTGCTGAAGTTCTGTAAGCACAGATAACCAGAATCTAGCACCTTCATGAGCTTCTTTACCTACCCAAAGACCTAAAACCTCTTTAACCCCATCTAAGTTAATGGCAATAGCAACATACACTGCTTGTGTTCTGACACTACCTTCAACTCTTAGTTTGACATAGATACAGTCCAAGTAGATTACTGGATATAGGGCTTCTAGTGGTCGGGCTTGCCAAGTATTCACTTCATCAATAACAGCATCTGTAATTGTACTAATTGAACTTGGACTAAGTTCCACCTCATAGATTTCTCTTAATTCATCTTGGATATCTGTTGTACTTAGACCTCGTGCATATAGTGATAGGATTCGCTTGTCTAACCCTGCCAAGCGTGTCTGGTACTTCTTAACCAACTGCGGTTCAAATTCACCCTGCCGATCTCTTGGTACATCAAGCTCTATTTCACCAAGATCACCCTTAAGCGTTTTTGTATTTGTTCCATTTCGAGTATTACCCTCAGCGTTAATAACTTCGCCACCTGATTCATGACCTAGATGGTCTATCATTTCAGCTTCTAATACTCGTTCAAATAGACCTTTACTTAATTGACGCAATACTTGATTGATATCTTCTTCCGTCTGTAATCCTTGTACCAAACTATCTAGTAACTCGTTGTCAATAGAACTATGATTCTTTCGTTTTCTTGCCATTCTCGTGTCTCCTTAACTTAAACTTTAATTCGTTTTAAGTTCGTGAAACACGGAATTATGCACACCCTCGACGATGAAACCCAAGCTTTGGCAACCACCATCTACAGATTACCAAAACCTCCAACTACTCGTCAGAGAGCGAGAATCTCTAGTTATACTCCTAACCCAAATTAAGAATCAAAAACATGCTCATACCTATAGACAACATTGTCCTGATACTATTTTAACGTTACTTGAAGAACATATTGGTCTTTTAAAATCACAGATTAAGTGTCTAGAAAAAGAAATTCAAAAACTTTGTATGACATATCTCAAAGATAGCTATCAAAGTTTACAAAGCATTCCTGGTATTGGTCCTGTAACTGCTTCGGTCTTATTTGCTGAGACTTTTGGGCTTCACCACTTTTACGATGCAAAGCAACTTACTGCTTATGCTGGTATTGCACCTGCTCCTAATCAATCTGGTAAGTTTAAAGGTCAATCCTCAATTTCTAAAATAGGTAACAAACGTATTCGTAAAGCCTTTTACATGGCTGCTTTACAAGCTAGAAAACACTCTATCTTCAAAGACCTTTATGAACGTATTCTCAATCGTTCTAACTCCAAAAAACTTGCCCTTATTGCTGTCGCTCGTAAACTTCTCGTTATTGCTTTTACCTTAGCTAAATCTAAACAACCTTTTGATCCTAATTATCTTTCTTCTAGCACTTGACATTCCATGGGTAGACACAGTATCTCGTTACGAAGCTCGCCGATTAACTGACTAGGGTCAGTTAATCGTGGAATAGTTATAATTACCACGTTTCATTTCCTACGGAACTTCCTGTATCTATTTCAGAATGGATATTTTCTTTAGTGATATCTGTATGGTCAAAAAAACCACTAATATTTAGTTTATTGCTTACAGCTTTGTCTGTATGACGTTGCACTAAATCTATCCAAGTTTTGAGTTTTTCTTTTGGTTGGACATTTTTTGTACTCCAGTAATACTCTAAATCTTCAACGGTTGTTTGTTCTACAGTCTTTTTAATTGCTGCACTGTTTTCTTGAAGGTGAAAGTAGATTTTGGGTAAATTCGCATAGGTTTGATTGTTTACTGTTAAGCTGATTTTGCCGCCAGCTGTAAATGTGTCTCGTAGTGAAGGTGCAACTACACCATGTTTAGCAACAAGCCACGTTGCTAGCTTAGCGTACTTTTTCGTATGCTGCCCGAAAATTTGAGGGAATAGGCTAATGGCTTCAACACGAAGTTCAGCTTTTTTGCTTGAAGGTAAGTTCCCCCAAAGACGTACACTAATGTCTTTGGCTTCAACATCATCAACCCACCAAATATCTTCATTATGTTTACTCAAGGCTTTTCTTAGATAATTTTTTATAGGTGCAAATGGACGGTCGCTAGTTCTCAAATCATCATATGGAATACCTATTTTATCGAAAATCGTGTCACCGTCTGATAAATCCATATCAATCAAGTATCTTGGGGAGTGCGTGATAGCGACATTATACAAACACTCCTCGTATTTCTTATAACGAAATTCTGGAGGAGCAATTAATTTTCCAAAAAGCAGGTAGATACGTTCTATCCCAACAAGTCGTGTATTTTCAAAAATGCTTCCTCCAACAGATTTCCATTGGTTTTTCAAGCTTGTTTTGACTTCAACCCCTATACCTTCAGTTTCGTTGACATAAGCTACGATATCAGGAAAACGATGCCCTGAAACCAGTTCAATTTTATCTTTGAAGTCTGTACTATCTGCATGTTTACAAATTGCTTCATATACATCTTGTTCAAATTTTGTACCGCCTCTGTTCAAAAAGTAGTTAGGACGGTTTAAAGCTTGTTGTTCTAGCTCAGAGATTGCTTTTGAAAGTAAATTTTCGAAGTCTTTAAAGTGAGCATTAGACTGTGTTGTTATAATCATGCGGTTGCTTCAAATAGCTTATCCCATAACTTGTCTAAGCGAGTTGCTA
>CALDTA010000383.1:0-5527 GCA_937924455.1 uncultured Deinococcales bacterium | reverse complement strand
AAATTAGGTGAACCTTGTGCCCTGCTGCGCTGCATTTTGAATAGATGCCAACTGTTCCGAAGACTTCATCATCGGGGTGGGCGTAGATAGCTAGGATTGTTGCCATAGGTAGTATTATGCCTGATGCTTTGCTTTGAGTTTGATAGGTAGCATACGTTGTGCAATGATGTGCTTAGCAAGAAAAAGAAAGCAATTATGCTGAGACTTTGTTGGTAATAATTAGGGCTCTTTGAGCTTTTGAGTGGTAACTTGTCACATAACTATTGGAAATACTTTATCTATCGAGCTTTTTCAAGTCTTTATAACTGATGCACCACACAACTATGCATACAACTATTCATAGAACTATAATGTTTAGAGGAGTTATCAAAATCGTTCTTACCTTTCTTTGTTTTTCTTAGGTGTAAGGCAGGAGTTGCATTAAGTAACACAGTATTAGAAATTAGTTGATTTCTTTAAACCTTACCTGCTGCCCACTGGTTAACTGTGCCACTTTAGGTAAGTCTTCAGGCATGACCACAGCAGGTTTACTATAACCACCAAGTGTTCCTCTGTCATTTAAAAGTAACAGTGGCATACCACTTGGGCTAATTTGTAATGCTCCAAGTTGAGTTGCCTCACTGATGAGTTCACCTCCAGGCACAGCATCGCCTGAAAAGCGAATGCCCATGCGGTCAGCTTGTAGAACTGTAAAAGGATTGGCGCATAGCGTTTCGATAGCTGTAGTATTTTTTTCTGTATCGGTGCTGTAAATATGTAGGGTGACGATTTTTTGATGCTGCTGATACGGTTGAAAGCTAAAGCCAGCTCGCTTTATTTTAAGACTATTTGTACCCAAGATGTCATCAATTTGCAGTGCTTGCCCTAAAGCACCTTTAGTGTCTACGCTACAGCTACCAAGGAAGCTATCGCTTTGAAATCCATCGCTGACTGAAAGGTAAGCAGTTTTGCCTTCTCCTGTGGATGGGAAAGTGAGCGTGTCTCCTTTGCTGACTTTGAAGCTCGAGCCCCCCTCCACATCCTGCCCATTCAACATTACTTTCATTCCAAATCCAAAAAAAGCAACGACACTATCTCGCAAAACCTCAAGCGTTGGTCCTTGATAGTGCATTTCAAGTAACGGTGCATTATATGGATTCGCTAACAGCTTATTAGCAATGCTTGCAGAACGAGTATCAAGGTAGCCACTTCGCACCAAACCATAGTGCCCTGCCATAAAGCGACCAGCATCAACAATGATGTCTAGAACACCAGTTTTTAATACTTTGAAAAGAGGGTGTTTAGGTTCTTTAGGTAATAACTGACGTGTTTGTAGGTCTGGTGGTCGCTCATGTTGAGAGGCTACATGTTGAGAGGCTATAGGCGTGGGTATGAAGTTAACTTGATCGCCTGCTTCAAGCAAAAAGGGTTGTTCCCGATTAGGGTCATAAACGCTTTCTATCGTATGCCCTAAGATATTCCACCCTCCAGGACTGCTAGTGGCATAAATGCCAGTTTGTGCATTTGCCATAGCCACACTATGAATAGGAACAAGCGTTCGTGGTGTTGCTAGTCGAGGCATTTGGATTTCTTCTGGAACGCTACCCATGAAGGGAAAGCCAGCACTAAAGCCAAGTGCATAGACCTGATACGTGTTCTGACTGTGGATTTGAATGATGTCCTCTACAGTTAAGCCTTTTTGCTCAGCGATTGCTTCTAAATCTTCACCGTTATAATTGACTTCAAGCTTTACAGTTTTGGTTGATGTTTCTGCTTTTGAATATCTTTTGAGTGTATCTATAAATTGACGAAGCGTTTGTTCATCAATGAGACTACTATCGTATTCAATATATAGTTTGGTGTAACTAGGTACGATATTGGTGATAGCTATTTTTAGTTGTTTGGGTGCTTGTTCGAAAATAGCTTTGGCTAGAGCATGAATTTCTTTGTTCGCTGCTGCGTCTATTCTCTCTGAGAAGTTTAGATAAAGTCCCTGTAATCGTGCTGGTCGCTTTAATCGTACTGCTTGCTGAGCGAATGGGAGGTCATTTGAACTATTGTTAGTGGTCATAGTATTTTAGTTAGCACGGCATTTTAGTAGGCACGATATTTTTAGTAGGCACGATACTTTGGTAGGTACAGTATTCTAGTGAGTGCAGTATTTTATTAAGTGCAGTATTTTTTGTTGAGCACAGCATTTTAGTGAGCACAGCATTTTTTGAGTACAGTATCTAAGCCAATTCAAGTATTTACTTTGGTACTGACGCAGCGACATACGTTCCTTGACTAGGATTACTGAGGATATTGAGTGTGCCACCACGTTGTTGGATACGTTCTTGCATTTGTTTGAGCCCTAAGCCACCTGCACTTGTTACACGGCTACTTACTTCGTCCATTTCAAAGCCTTGACCATTATCTTTAACTTCAATTTGGGCATGACCAAGATTGTCGGTAGCAACGTTTACGCTAACCATAGATGCTTTGGCATGTTTAGCAACATTGTTCATGGATTCTTGGAAGATGCGAAATAGCATAGCTTCTGACTCAGTAGTGAGTTGTGGGATTTTGTCAATGTTGAGGTCAATCTGAATATCATTTTGCTGACCAAAGTCAACACTGTAGCGGCGAATAGTTTCACTAAAGCCATATTGGTCAAGGTCTACAGGTCGCAAGGCAAAAATACTGCGACGTACTTCTTTGATGGTTTCTCGAATCGTATGTTTGACTTGTTGGAGTTCGCTCTTGGCCTTTTCTGGTTGATCCATCACTCTTGAAATAAGGTCAAGCTTAAGCGCACTAAAGGCTAAGGTTTGGGCAACACCATCGTGGATTTCTCTAGCAATACGAGCACGTTCTTCAGAAATTGCTAGTTCTTCGGATTCAAGGTAGGCACGTGCATTGCGAATCGCAAAACTTACTTGTCCTGCAAGTAGGTTGAAAAAAGCCAAATCTGTTTTTCTGAAGTGGCTGACTTCATGGTGGGCAAGCACCACCACCCCAAGAAGCTTTTTATCTCTAACCAAAGGGAGGCAAAGTGCGCTTTGAGCATTGGATAGCAGACTGCTACGGTCATCTTGGCTGAGAAAGCTTTCAACAATGGGTTCGATGGTCTCAGCAGTTTTACCAACAATCGTTTCACCGATCTGTAGTGCAGCGGTAGGTCCGTAGCTCGAGCCCTTGCTGGTATTGTCGATGCTGGTACGCAAAGTAAGCAGGTCGTCGTCATCGGTCAGGTAAATGCCGCCAATGGTCGCTTCAGCACGGCGCATCATTTGCTCTAAAACGGTTTCTAGCAAGTTCTCTAGATTACCTTCAGCCCGAATACTTCTATCCACCTGAAAGAGTGTAAGTAAATCTCTAGCACGACGACGTGCAGCTTCAGTTACAGAAGAAAGCTCATTTGAAAGGATAAAAAAGCCCTCATGCTGTTCAGGCGTTGGGTTTCCATCAAAATAGCTGTGGATACTCCCTCGTAAATTACCACCCCAGATAACAGGAGAGCTCAATACCTGTAACTTTTTGCCATCTTCAATGTAGTAAGGTGGAAGGTTATCTAGCGAAGCTGTACTTTGGTCATCAGGATGGTTAAAGGCATTATCATAGGTGATATTTCGGTGGTTTGCGTCTTCACGCATACCCTCTGTCAAGCCTTCACTTCGCATCACACCAATGCTTGGCTCGCCGATGTAAACGGCAGTACCTTTTGCCAAGGTGACTTGATTGATGCTCTGGCTGGCGATGGTAAGCACTGTTTCTAAATCATCTTCTTGAGCGAATTCTTCGGTAACGCCCTGAATAGTTCCGAGGAGGTCATAGCTTGCCTCAAGGTCTTTATACAACGTTTGTAGTTTGCTTTGTGCTTGACCATAGTCTTTAAGCTGAGAGGCAATCCATGAAAGCGTTAAGTAAGTGACGATAGGACCAAGGATGCCATAGAAGAGCACACCGCTCCAGCGTTGCCAGTCTGTGTCACCTGCACCGACAACAAAAAATTGAAATAAGATAACGACACCGATAATGGCAATCGGTAGCCAGAAGCGAGCACGGATAACCTGTTTATAAAGGTTATCTGTATTTTGCTCAGTGAGCGCTTGCGCTTCACGCTTGTATTGGTTTCGGTGGTTGGCTAAACTACCATTTGCTTCGCTCGTGTTTTGTGTTGAAGGTGCTGCTTCGGTCATGATTTATTAGTTCTTCTTGGTTTTTATTTAGCTTATTTGGTTTATCTAGTCTATTTTTTTGGACGAAACTCACTCATGATAAAGGGTTGGGCAGCAATCACGATTAAAAACATCAAGCCCATTTGAATCCATATGTTTTTAGTGATATTCCAGCCTGTGAGGACCTCAATAAGTGCTAAGGCGAGGGTAAACAAGATACTTAGGACAAAGACTTTAAGGAAAATGCGAAGTAGTTTCGGCAAGGTTATTTTTCTAGCTTCTACGGCAGCTTGTTTGTTCTTTTTGGCTGCTTTGCGTGCTTTTGACATAATGGTATCTATTGTGACCTTTTGACAGGGTTTTAGCAAGTTAATTCAAAGTACGTTTAGCTAGGCATCCAATATAAGGATGCACCCGATTTAGCAAGATTTTTGTTTTGAATTACGCTCTTGTGTCTAAATAGTTTTTAAGCTTTTCTATTCCTTTTAGGTCTTGCGATTCTAGCGTGATTGAAGTATTCGCAAAACGTATGTTTAAGGTATGACTATTGTTCTTTAAGGCATGAGGATAGCTGTTTCTATGAAGATTCGTTTGCCCAGCTTGCTTGCTCTCATTTGTATAAATTCTTGAATAGCGGTAATTGGCTAGAGGGAATATGCGTGGTTTTTTGAAGGATTGGCGCAGCTCGAGCCACCCCTCATTTCCCTCAATACCATCCTCACCATCAACTATTCTCAATGACAAGCCCTGAAAGCAAATCACTAAACACAACCCCGCCAGCAACAAGCCAATCACAATCGTAAATACCATACTGTAGTTAAAAGAAAGCTTTTGCACCGAATCAAGCGCAGCTAAATCAGCAGCTAAAAATGCTTGCAGCACCGACCACAAAAAGACAATGCAACCCAAGCCAGACAAGCCCCAAAAGGCTTTTGCTCTATAGCTTGGAGAAACAAAATGCAAATGCTTTCGCTGGTTTTTACGCCAAGCTTGGTAGCTAACTCGACCAAGCTCGATAGTCTCGATTGTGTGGGTATTGTCCAAAGATTGTGTTTTTGTTGCTGTATGGGCAGACATGACAATCTTTAGTATGACCCTAAAGGAATAACAGGACTAGCTAAGAGGTCACAGTTTGAATAAGTTAGATAAGTGCTAGAGTTTAGATATGGAGTGCCTAAAGTGGATTTCTTAAAACCTGAACGGCTCAAAAAGGGCGATACAGTTGCTGCCATTAGTTTATCTAGTGGCGCAGCACATTTCTTTCCGCATAGATATGCAGCAGGGAAGAGGCAGTTTGAAGAAGCTTTTGGTCTTAAGGTTATTGAGACACCGAATGCTTTAAGGGAAGATGCGTGGTTGTATGCACATCCTGAGGCTCGAGCCCACGA
>CALDTA010000382.1:0-6861 GCA_937924455.1 uncultured Deinococcales bacterium | reverse complement strand
AGAATCCCTTACGGACGTAACTTCCAACAATCGCTTGATAGCACATCTGCGGTTGCAGTTGTCAGCTTCGAAGTACTGCGACAACGCTTCTTTTAATAGACAAGTAATAGACAAGTGATAGACAAGGAATAAACTTAAGGTTTCCGATTTCATATGTATTGGTTCAAGTCAAGCTGATTAAATCAATGATTACACAAGTCGATACACGAAATCTGGTAAACCGTCAATAAACAAGGAACAATGCTCATGCAATTTAAGTAATTTTAGTGCAGTCAGCATGTTTTCAAACGAAGTGCGAAAACTGCAAAGGTGTGTCCTAGACAATAATTTAGGTCTTTTGATTTAGCTTTATACCTTTTCAATTTTGGACAGGACACATCACTCATACAATCTTAAGAAAAAGTTCATCGTTTAGCAAGAAATCACGTGTTAGGCTCTTACTTTGAAGGTTTTCAATGTTATGTATAGGCACTTTACATAAAGATAATAAAAAAGATAGTAAAAACAGTAAATTGTGACTACAAAATATCTAGTAAACCAGCCATAAGTTGAAAGAATTATTTTTCAACTACACAGTCAAAATATGTATAGGAGAAAAGAAATTTCATGAATTATCCAGCCTCTCGACCTATTCCAAAACATCTAGTCATGATGTTGTTATGTTTAGTTATAAGCCTCTTTAGTAGCTTAGCTATAGCACAACAAAACATCATTATTCAGGCAGTACCGCAAAATCAATTTAGCCAAACTAATGCTCAAACTGGCATGTTCCCTTTTCCAAGCAATTCCAATACTGTGACTGCTAATACTACGACTGCTAATACTACAGCTGTTAATAATATGTTTGTCAATAATACGTCCAATACAAATCCGCTAAGTAACATCTTTGTACAGACAACGCAAACACAAACGCCAATTAGTCAGACAAATCAAATTGCTACACAAAGCATCTCGGTTACACCGTCAGTAAATATCTATCTGAATAAACCAGTCCTAACAAGTGGTATGCCAATCTATCAACCTGGCGAAGCGGTTCAAATTACTGCGCAGCTATCAAGTGCAGGTTATCTCTATATTTTTAATATCAATAGCATCGGTGAAACCACCCAATTATTTCCAAATGAATTTGATAGAAACAACTTTATTTCAGCAGCGCAAGCTATTACTATTCCAAGAAATTCGCAATATGCATTTAACATAGAAGGACCAAATGGTATAGACAATATCGTTGCGATAGCAAGTCAGCGTTCTTTGCAAGGTAATCGCATCACCTTTGGAGACGTTCGTGACTTCGCGAATCAAGGCACACGACCTGCAAGCTACTGGAACAGTGCCTTAGCACAAATACAAGTTGGCTTTGGTAGCTTTGCGAGTGTTCAGTCACCTATTGTGTCAGCACAAACGCAACCAGATCCTTCAACCATGTCACCAGATACCATTTATATGGTTCCGCTTAACCCAACTGGAACTGGTAACAACACTGTTGTTGATATCTACTCAAGCACAAATTCAAATACGGCAACAGTACCAAGCTACTGTTCAAATCCTGCCAACCAAAGTCGTCCTGAGTGTGGTGGTAATGGTGCAGCAACTAGCACTGCAAACACAGGAAGTTATCCAGCCTATTGTAGCTATGCACAATACAACTCAAGAGCAGAATGCGCTGGCGCTGTGATTACTAACTCAACAAGCACTACTGCAAATACTACAAGCAGCACAACTTCTAACTATCCAAGCTATTGCTCAAATCCTGCGAACCAAAACCGTCCTGAATGTGGTGGTACAGGAAGCACTAGTTCAGTAGCAACTACAACTACAACACAAGCAACAAACTACCCAGAATACTGTAGCTACGCTCAGTACAACTCAAGAAGTGAATGTGCTGGTGCTACAATCACAAATTCAACAGCGACTACCTCATCACAGAGTACTACTAGCAGCTATCCAAGCTATTGCTCAAACCCTGCAAATCAAAATCGACCTGAGTGTGGTGGTACTAGTGCTACTAGCAACTATAGTAGCAGCAGTTATACAAGCACACCATCCTATTCAAGTAGCTATCCATCATATTGCTCAACTCCAGCAAATCAAAATCGTTCTGAGTGTGGCGGTTCAAGTAACACAGGTTCATCTGTTGCTACAACACAGACCCAAACACAAGCACAGGCAAACTATCCAGAATATTGTAGCTACGCTCAGTACAATTCAAGAAGTGAATGTGCTGGCGCTACCATCACTAATACAACAAATACAACATCAAGCACAACACCGAGTTACACAACACCGAGTTACACAGCACCTAGTTCTAGTTACACAGCACCCAGTTATCCGTCCTACTGCTCAAACTCAGCAAATGCTAACCGCACAGAATGTGGTGGCTCTGGTTCTGTAGCAACTGTCTCAAATACAGTTCAAACAAATCAAACAAGTAGCTATCCTGAATACTGTAGCTATGCTCAGTACAACTCAAGAGCTGAGTGTGCTGGTGCTGTGATTACAAACGGAGGTGCAGGAACTAATACAGTAGCTACTTCAACGACCACATCTAGTAACTACCCGTCATATTGTGCAAATCCTGCAAATCAAAACCGTGTTGAGTGTGGCGGTAGTGGTGTAACCCAAACAATAAACAGCTCTAATGCCGCAATTGTTCCTGAGTATTGTAGCTATGCAGAGTACCAGAACCGAACCGAATGTCTTGCTAGCACGTCTTCAAACGTTACATCAAGCAGTCCAGCTTACTGTACCAGCGTGGTTTATGCTTATTTACGAGAATGTGGTGGTACGGGAGTACCAGCTAGCCAAACAAGTCAAGCTTCAAGTACAGCAACTGGTAGCTATCCGCAATACTGCAGCTCGATCCAGTACCAAAACCGTCCTGAATGTGCTGGTTACCCTTACCCTAGCTCGAGTATGACAAATACAACTACGACCTCAACAGTATCTTCAATACCGTCCTACTGCACAAACCCAGCAAACGCTAACCGCACAGAATGTGGTGGCTCAGGCGTAAGTACCCAAAGCAATACAACAACTACACAAAATAACACTAGCTCTAATACTGGTTATAACACCGTGGCAGCTAGCTCAATCTATCCAGCAAATACACCACTTGGTGTCTGGGAGCGTTTAGGTGCGGTCAACTACAGCTATCTCCTCAATAGAAATTGTCGCTGCCCAGATATCTATCGTCGTCCAATCTATGTAACTGTTCAAAACGGCGTAATATCCACAGCGATTTACACTGATGATCAAAGTAACGCTACAGTCGATATTGTGCAAAGCATTCCAACACTTGATGAGCTCTTACAATTCGCACTTCAATTTTCACAAAATAGCAATGCCAGAGTCGAAGCAGAATACGACGTCAACTACGGTTTCCCAACCTCGATATTCCTAGACAGTGACATCACCATAGCTGATGATGAAGTTGCCTATACGATCAGTGGATTCCAGTTGAACTAAAGTTGAACAAACACAATAAAAAAAGGTAAAAAAGAGAGATAAAAAAAGAGGTAATGGCTTAGTAGCCATCACCTCTTTTTTAAACTTTTTTAAACCTTCAAAAAGCTTTTAGAAAACGTGTATCAACATTACTAGACTTGTAACGATTGCCATTACAAAAGCAGGAATCGCTGCTGGAATACTTTGCTCACGTACAATATGACTATACATTGCACCAAAGGTAAGTCCGATTAATAATAAACCACCTAAATTGGTAAGTCCAGAAATACCAGGAATTAGTCCTAGCAGTAGGCAAGCAGCACCAACAATTTCTAAAATACCTGTAATACGAAGAAATTGATCACTATAGCCAAATTTCTGAAAGGCATCTTTCATTTGCTGTGCACCAGTAAGTTTCAAGTATCCAAAATAAGCAAAAGCTGCAACGAGCAATAACTGCAAAATTACTTTGATTAACATCCAAAACACAAAAATCACTCCTAATTACGTATAAATAGCCTTTTTAAGGCTAATATTAATACTGCTATATACTACATGTATCTTTTAGCTACTCTATACATACCATATCTTTGTGTCACGAAGCTAACGAGCTTTTTTGGAGAATTGGTATTATATTTGAACTCAGTACAATTTTTTAGGTACAATACTTAGGTATACTAAATAAAATCAAAACATAGATTGGACTCTGTAATGAAAAAACTATTGCAACTCTCTACCCTACTGCTCGCTCTTATTTTCGCTTTAAGCACAGCATTTGCTGACCTTGATACAGCAAATGCCCTCATGGATGAAGGCAATTACGCTGAAGCGGTTACTGAACTTGAAGCGCTTGTAGACAGTGAACCTGAAAACTTAGAGGCACTCTACACCCTAGCCAGTGCAATTACGTCTTTAGCATCAACCTATGATGACCCAGAGCTTGCAGAAGCAACCTTTGATAAAGCAGCCAGAACCGCACTAAAAGTAACAGAGATAGCTCCAAATGAAGCAGAAGGACACTATCAACGTGCGAGAGCCTTAGGTCGTTTAGCTCAATACCGTGGCATTCTACAATCACTTTTCATGGCTGGAGACATCAGGTCTGGCTTTGAAAAAGCTATCGAATTAAACCCTAACCATGGTGGCGCACATCATGGACTTGCCGTATTTCATGCACAAGCACCATTTATAGCTGGTGGTGACGGCAGTAAGGCTGTTCCACTCTTTGAACGTGCCCTAGAAATCGACCCTGACCTTCCTATTCGTTATCTAGAATATGCTGAGATCCTAATTGAACGAGAAAAAATGGATGAAGCAAAAGTGTTACTCGATAAGATGCTAACTTTAGAAGCAAAATCAAACGACGATATCGGATACTTTGAGCGTGGTCAGAAATTACTAGAAGAACACTATTGATTCTACTGATACTAAGCTTCGTTAGTTTTTACCCCCAAGATGCACTAAATCTACTTCTATGCCTCTTGGGGCTTTTTTATATACTAGCGTTTCCACGTAATATTGACCTATGCGTAAATGAGTTCGTTCCTACTCATTACGAAGCTCTTCTACGATGCAAGACAAATATCAGCCAGCACATACGCTTAAATAGTAGCTTTAAGACTCAATTACTAACGAAAAAAGCAAGAACTTTCATTCAGACAAATCTAAAATCTCTAATTATTAATAAAACATGAGATATAGTCTCAATTTTATTAGCTAGTCTAGTAAGCGTTTTTTAGCGCATTTCCTCATATAAAGCAGTAAAAGTCCAATTTGTGATTAAATTATGTGAATTTT
The DNA here is from genome assembly GCA_937924455.1 of uncultured Deinococcales bacterium. Taxonomy (GTDB): domain Bacteria; phylum Deinococcota; class Deinococci; order Deinococcales; family Trueperaceae; genus CALGZD01. Next base: position 1,620 of record CALDTA010000382.1, on the reverse strand, counting down.
TCACACATAACTGTCATCCTCTCATCAAAACTCTCATAATTATTTCTCTCATAATGAGAGCCATGGATAGGAAACCAATGGTCCTCATTGTCGAGGACGAAAAAGAAATCGCAAAATTTATCGACTTAGAACTTCAAGCAGAAGAATATGAAACTGTAGTAACCTTTGACGGTGTTACAGGTCTTTCAAAATTCCGTGAACTTAACCCAGATTTAGTTATCCTTGATCTTATGCTTCCAGTCCTTGACGGTCTTGAAGTAGCAAGACGTATCCGCAAAACGAGCAATACCCCAATTATCATCTTGACTGCTAAGGACAGTGTTGATGACAAAGTGGTTGGCTTAGATGCAGGTGCTGATGACTACCTAGTAAAACCATTTTCGATTGAAGAGCTTCTTGCCAGAGTCCGTGCACACCTAAGACGTGTAAACCCTGCTGTAACAGGTGAAGTACGTGTTGCGGACTTAGTTATGAACTTAGATGGGCGTGAGGTCTTTAGAGATGGTCGTCGTGTAGATTTATCTGCTAAAGAGTTTGAACTTCTAGAACTCTTTGCACGCAACCCTGGTAAGGTCTTTAACCGCTTTGAAATTGAAGAAAAGGTGTGGCCTGAGTATACAGGTGGTAGTAATGTTGTAGATGTTTACGTAGGCTATCTACGCCGTAAACTTGAAGGTGATGGAGAGCGCAGGCTTATTCACACTGTCCGAGGTGTCGGATACGTTTTACGTGAAGAATAGTATTTGCCATATAATTTAGACGTTAGATAATCAAACCTAATCAAACAGAAGCCTTTTAAGTCCAACTTGAAAGGCTTTTTCATTATACCGAGATACTTGGGCATTTGCATTATTAATCCCAGCACCACCGATTTCGTATTAATGTCCATATTGAAGCTACTAAGCTTTCAACGGTAATTCAAAAGCTCTTCTAACTGATGGAATTTTTTTTTGCAACTGCTAACTATATGAAGTACACCTTTGTCAAATAGTAGTTTTCACATAGGTAGGGTCAGTAGGGTCAAAGAGTTCCTTAGATTTAACAAGGGTAAAAGCAATAACGAGAAGCTTACAAGCTAAAGCAATACGAGCGAGTTTAGTGGAATTAGTACGGTTGAGAATACGCTTGAGAGTACGGTTGAGAATATTATGGTAAAAGTCTTTAAAGGTGGGATGCTGAGCTGCTTTTAAGGCAATATTCCACTTCACGCTTGGGATTTCACGACAGAAATATACTCGACTATTTTAATGATTTAAGTGGAATTGGTATTAGCTTCGAACTGAACGATACCCTAATCTCTGAGAAACCTCATCCGCTGCGTGTTTAACCTTAACAGCAATAGTATAGGCAACATTCCCCTCTGCACGAAATGTTGGAGCACTAACACTTATTGACGCTTCTACGTTACCAGATGAATCAAAAATAGGTGCAGCGATACCTGTCAGCCCAACTTCAAATTCATGAACTGTAATTGCAAACCCCTGTTCTCGTACTACTTTTAAAGCAGTCCGAAATTCATCAGGATCGATAAGTGTGTAGTCTGTAAAGCGTTTTAGTCCACTTTGAATCAGTTGTTCACGCTTTTCTAAAGGCATAAAGGCAACGATAGACTTTCCTGAC
>CALDTA010000381.1:0-4441 GCA_937924455.1 uncultured Deinococcales bacterium | reverse complement strand
GAAATGCTAGATAGTCTTGGCATCAGCCTTGCAGATATTACAGACAAGCTTCAAGAAGCTGGTGTTGACTCATTTGAAAAATCTTTTGATTCATTGCTAGGCAGCATTAGCGAGAAAAAACAGTTATTAACCGTGTAACTAAACCCAAAGCAACTACAGATATTTATATTTACCTTAAAGAGCCGCCCCAAGCGGCTCTTTTTATTGCAGCTCTTTTTTTGTAGATGTAGAATTTTTTAGAGCGTTTCCACGTGATGTTGACCCATGCTAAATAAGTTCGTTTCTACTCGCGCTGTGTGGTTTTCACAGATATCTGCATCGCCGATTAACTGATTTCGGTCAGCTCATATCTTGTAGTTGGATGAATATGCGTTCTGGACGCAAATTTCTAATTTGTGGAAAGTCTCAAAAATACCAATATCAAAAGCTTTTTAAGAGATACTCAAAAAACTCAAATAGATGAATATACAAGAAAAGCCCTAAATATAAGGCTTTTTGAATAAGTGCAATATCTGAGTCAGTTAATCGTGGAAGAGCTTTCACTAAACATAAAAAGAACTACAGGCTTCCCTAAAACAAACGTTAAACTATACATAATGAACTTGGTCCTTAAGTTTTAATTAAGCATTTGTTTAATAAGCTACATTTACAACCTAATCCTGAAAGGATTCTCCCAATGAACAAAACACAAAAGGGTAACATTCAAGACTCTCCTATATGGCAACAGCTTCAAGAACATCAAAAAACTATGCAAGATACGCATATGCGTGAACTATTTGCAAAAGACGAAAAGCGCTTTGATTCTTTTTCACTTAAGCTTGATGATATTATTTTCGACTACTCAAAGAACATCGTAACTGAGGAAACTATGGAGGCTCTGCTCGAGCTAGCCCAATCAGCCAAACTCAACGATGCTATCAGTAGCATGTTCTCAGGCAAAAAAATCAACAACACCGAAAAGCGTTCTGTGCTTCACATCGCCCTGCGTAACCGCAGCAACACAGCAATCATGGTGGATGGTGAAGACATCATGCCAGACATCAATGAGGTTCTTGCAAAGATGAAGAACTTCTGCCACGCTATTCGCTCTGGTGAGTGGAAAGGCTATACAGGCAAAGCCATAACCGACATTGTCAACATTGGCATTGGTGGTTCTGACCTTGGTCCTAAAATGGTAACAACAGCCCTCAAGCCTTATGCAAAAGAGGGTTTGAATGTTCACTATGTTTCTAATGTCGATGGTAGCGACATGGCAGAAACGCTTAAAGTCGTCTCTCCTGAAACAACACTCTTTTTGATTGCTTCAAAGACCTTCACCACCATTGAAACCATGACCAATGCCCACACCGCAAGACAGTGGTTTTTAGAATCTGCCAAAGATGAAGCACAAGTCGCCAAACACTTTGCTGCACTCTCTACCAATGAAAAAGGTGTTGCTGACTTTGGTATTGATACTGCTAATATGTTTGAATTCTGGAATTGGGTAGGTGGACGTTACTCGCTCTGGTCAGCTATTGGCTTATCTATTGCTATCTATGTTGGCTTTGATAATTTTGAGAAACTTCTGGCTGGCGCACACAGAGCAGATAATCACTTCAAAGATACTGACTTAGATAAAAACATTCCTGTCGTCATGGCACTTCTGGGAATCTGGTACAACAACTTTTTTGATGCCCAAAGCCATGCAATCTTGCCATACGATAATTACTTAGAGCACTTTGCCAGCTACTTCCAGCAAGGTGACATGGAAAGTAATGGTAAATCTGTAGACAAGTCTGGCAAGCCTGTTGAGCTTTCTACTGGTCCAGTTATTTGGGGTCAGCCTGGTACAAATGGTCAACATGCCTTTTACCAACTCATCCACCAAGGCACCAAAATGATTCCTTGTGATTTCTTAGCAGCAGCACAAAGTCACAATCCTATTGGTGAACATCATGAAATATTGGTGTCTAACTTTTGTGCACAGACTGAAGCGCTTATGAAGGGTAAAACTACTGAAGAAGCAAAAGCAGAATTGGCTGATGACTATACTGGAGAGGAGCTCGATCTACTCGCTGCCTCCAAAACATTCTCTGGAAATCGCCCCACCAACTCATTTCTGTACAAAAAGCTAACGCCTGAAACGCTAGGTACGCTCATTGCTTTCTACGAGCACAAAATCTATGTGCAGGGTGTCATTTGGAATGTAAATTCTTTTGACCAAATGGGTGTAGAGCTTGGCAAACAACTTGCGAAAGCTATCTTGCCAGAACTTAAAGGTAGCGACGCTGTTGAGAGTCATGACAGTAGTACCAATGCACTTATCAATGCCTATAAAGCTATGCGTTAAACATCGACCTTAAACTATGCCACTCACCTTTTTACACACAGCAGAAGTCCATGTTGATACCTTTCAAAGGTTGGTTGCAGCACAGGATAATACTATTCAAGTAAAGCACCATGTTAATCCCAGCTTGCTAGAGCAGGCTAGGAAACTTGGTGCAGATCATCCTGACGTTATTCAAGCCGTTGAAAAAGAAGTCGCCCTACTGGTAAAACATGGTGCTAATCCTGTTGTGTGTACCTGCTCTACTATTGGGGATATTGTCGAATCACTATCTAGTACTGATACTTCCAGTTCTAATATCGTATGCCAAAGAATTGATCGAGCCATGGCAGACACTGCGGTTAGTTACCCAGTAGAAGAAGCAGTAGAAAAAACACTAGAAAAAACAACAGGAGAAACAGCTTCAAAAATCACTATTGTTGCAGCGCTAGAAAGTACGCTTAAACCAACAGAAGCCTTGATTCGCAGTTCTGCTTTAAGACAAGCAAAAGCAGTAGAGGTATCACTTATACACATCGAAGATGCTTGGCAACATTTTGAAGCTGGCGATAACGAAGCTTACTTAAAAACAATTGCTCAACAGCTTCAGAAAATTTCAGCAGATAGTAAAGCTATCGATGTAATCGTTCTTGCACAAGCGTCGATGGCAAATGCGGTTAGCTATTGTCCCAACATCAAAATACCAATTTTGAGTAGTCCTGCTCTTGGTATAAAAGCTAGTGTACAAGCTAGTGTACAAGCTAGTGTAGAGGCTACACTAAACACGCACAAAGAACTATAATAAATGATATGACAAAACCTGAAATTGTAATATTTCCAAATAAAGAAGAACTTGCCCAAGCAGCAGCTAAAGAATTTGTAACAAAAGCTCAACAGGCTATTGAAGACAAAGGACGTTTTAGTGTGGTTCTGGCTGGTGGCGGAACACCTAAAGATTTACATAAACTGCTTGCTTCAGCAGAAATCAAAGCACAAATAGAGTGGTCAAAGGTATCGCTGTTTTTTGGGGATGAGCGTTTCGTTCCTCAGAACGATGAACAAAGTAACTATTTTCAAGCGTATGAAGTACTCCTTAAACATCTTGAAGATACAGATGTGACGATCTATGCCATGCCAACTGAAAATGTGACAGCAGAAGAGGGGGCTCGAGCCTACCAAAACACCCTACAAACCTATTTCAGTGCTGAAGACGGTTCTAAAGACGGTTCTAAAGACACAACTTTCGATCTAGTCTTTTTAGGCATCGGACCTGACGGTCACACCGCATCACTCTTTCCACAGCATCCACTCGTCACAGAAACAAGTGACGCACTTGTACAAGTCATTCACGATTCCCCAAAACCACCTGCTACCCGCCTGACCTTGAGCTTCAAGAGCCTAAATGCTGCAAAAGATGTCATCGTACTAGCTACTAGTCACAACAAGCAAGCAGCGCTTAAAGCTGTGTTTGATGAATCAATAAGCAGCTCCGAAATACCCGTAAAAGGCATCAAACCTATAAATGGCACGCTTCGCTGGTTTGTAGACGAAGCACTTGTTGGTGATAATAGCTTTTAAACCCTGTGTTTTAAACTCTGTATTTTGAACCCTGTATTTTGAACAGCACAAACAAGCAGTAGCAAAGCAAAAAAAACGCAACAAAAACGCAAAAGTATTACCGTAGAACATAGGGGCATAAGAACATAAAATGGTGAATTGCGCTGCTACTTACATATTATGTACGTTTCAAACGAAGACCAAACAAAGACCAAACAAAGACCAAACAAAGACCAAACAAAGACCAAACAAAGACCAAACAAAGACCAAACAAAGACCAAACGAAGGCAACACTTAATAACCAAAGACTATACGACAAAGACTATACGAATTAATTAAGCCTTAATCATTTCGTCAAATCATTACTTTTTTTATTAAACTTGACAAATACAGACTAATGTATCGTGCGAATGCTGTCATTTGCCATGAGGTTAAATCTGTATTGTGTGTAGTACTGGGTAGTTTCGTAACCTTAATAATCTAATCAAGAATTTAGTAACGTATATATAAGGTGTCACCTACAACACCCAGCATGTAAGAAGAAGGAGTTCCACTCAATGGAAGAAAATCTGATAAAAC
>CALDTA010000380.1:0-5926 GCA_937924455.1 uncultured Deinococcales bacterium | reverse complement strand
ACCTGCTGATATGTGGCTAGTGCTTGACGCTGTGACAGGGCAAAATGGTTTAGAGCAAGCCAGAAAATTCCATGATTCTGTTGGTTTAACAGGTGTTGTCATCACAAAACTTGATGGTACGGCTAAAGGTGGCATCATCTTACCGATTGTCCGTGAACTAGGGCTTCCTATTAAGTTTATTGGTGTTGGTGAAAGTGCCGATGACTTACAGCCCTATGATGCTGCTGCGTATGTTCAAGCCTTACTGGATATGTCTGCACCTACTACATAAATCTATATAAATTATGACCTAAATTCTTAGTTATATCGTTTTAGTTCTATGTATCGTTTTAGTTGTAGTGTCCTAGTTATATCGTCCTAGTTATATCGTCTTCTTTGTCGTAAAACAGATCCAAGGAAGATCCAAGGAAGCTCCAAGGACGAAAAGTTAGCAACTGCAAAAAAGATTCTAGCAGCTAGAGAAGTTATCTATATACCGTTAAAGGCATAACAAAATGAGTATAGGTTTAACTTATCAATCAATACTGGGGGATTGACTAATAAAAATGCCAAGTTATCGATTAACTAAAAGTTACCGTTTTGCCTGAACTTTGCTTTTTTTTGCTCTTCATTACCGAAAGAAGATTTTTTTAGCAGAAAAATATTTAACTAGCATTAGCAATTATAGTTGCGTATACACTTTACCCTCTAACTCTTTATGCTGGTTTAACACTACAGCTTTATTCTCTAGATAAGGTGATTGAAATAATTACTTGTTAGGGGATTTTCGAGTATTTATTTCGCTGTGTGTGTCTCATCCTATGTGTCTTAATTGTGTCTTATTGTGTCTTATTGTGTGTTTCTGTGTTGGCTAGATGGAATGCCTAAGCAATAAAACTGCGATACACAAGTATTGACAAGTATTGATGAAGTAGGGATATGCGATGCTTGTCGATTTTATCCATTTATTGGGATACTATTAGCTTTGAGATACACGCTTAGCCTGAGGGGTGTTTTGAATGTCTGCCTATTTTCCGTATGTGAAAGGGCAGACATTTTTTATTGCAATATAACTTGCAGTTTCTTCCACTTTGTTCCAGAAACATGCTACGTGTTTTTTACGGTCTACTTTCTGTAGCGTACATTTTATACCAAAGATTAATTCACACTGCAAATTAAGAACTTAAGATAACGCCCTTCAGGAAAGCTAAGTTTTACGGGGTGGTCAGCAGCGTGTCCTGCTTCGTTGAGAATCTGTAATGCTTTGCCTGTATCTTGCGCTGCTTGGGCGACAAGTTTTTTAAATTCTTCAGGAAAGACTTGAGAAGTGCAACTTGATGTCGCAAGTATGCCACCATCTTTTACAAGTGCTAGTGCTTGCTTATTCAGTTTATGATAAGCCCTGCTTGCTGCGTGTCTATTGCTTTTTGCTTTGGCGAGAGAGGGCGGGTCTAGGATGACAACATCAAATTTCTTACCAGATTTTTTGTAGTCTTCTAATCGTGTAAAGACATCATCAGCAATGAATTCGTGCTGAGCCTCATCAAGATTATTGATGCTGAAGTTTCTACGAGCATCGTTGATAGCTTCTGGGGCAATATCAATGTTGGTTGTAATGCTTGCGCCAGCCATAGCTGCATAGACAGAAAAGGCAGCATTGTAGCAAAAGAGGTTCAGTACATTTTTGTCTTTACAGAAATTACTGAGTTTGAGGCGATTTTCTCTTTGATCTAAGAAAAGTCCTGTTTTTTGACCGTCATAAAGGTTAGCAATGAAATTGATGCCATTTTCTTGAATCGTTAGCTCAGGTGGTGGGGCACTGCCATACAAAACTTGTGATCTGTTTTCTTTCGTATTTGAATTAGTTCTATGCAGGACACCTTTGAGTTTCATGGTTTTTGCAAGGACTTTTGCGACATCTTCTAAGAAATAATCAATACTTGCACTATAGCTTTTGACAACTGCAAAGCGTTCGTATCTATCAATCGTGATGCCTGGAAGACCATCATTTTCACCATTGATGATTCTGTAAGCATTGGTTGTGGAGGTGTCAATAACAGTTTCTCTAAGCTTAATAGCACGTCTAATCAATACACCCAATTGCTCTTTTGAAAAAGGATTGTCCCAACTAAATAGGCGTACTGCGATAGCGTTTTCGCTATCATATAAGCCAAATGCATGGCTTTTTCCTGCTTCAACACAAACCCAGTCGCCCATAGTAAGACGTTCGAGCTGGTGTGTTTTGAGGTGATTTCTGTAAATCCACGGATGCCCAGATTTTAGGGCGGGCTCGAGCTCTGCTTTTAAACTTAGTGTATGGCTTGGGTTATAGGTTGACATTGGCGAGCATTATGGCATTTCACTGAAAGCATTTATAGGGTAGCTTAACTATCTGGTTTTATCGGCTGTATTATTTGCTGTTTCATTCACTGTGTTATTTGCTGGGTTATTTACTGTGTCATTTGCTGGCAAATTTTTAACGCTCTAACTGTCCATTAGCCCAAACATGTACTTTTTTTCATGAAATATCAGGGCTAAAGGCTTCGTCAGTGGCTTTCTAAACAAAAGATGAAGTCTTTAGGTGGGCTTTAACTTTTTATGCTTTGAGAGCGAATTGTCTTGTTTCTGTGTGTATATTCTTGTATTTTCAAGCCTTAGCACTCATTTATGGATATATCTTCACTTACGTAAAAGAAAAGTGCGTCAGCTTCATGTGTGCTTTAGGAAATGTGCTAACGATGCAGTAATCTTTATGATACTTAAAGTTATGAATTTGCGGTCATACTGCTAGCTGTTATGCGTATAGGAATATTTCATGGTTTTGAATTAACAGGTTCGGGCAGTAATGAGTACACTCGCTATCTAGCAAGAGCACTCAAGACTGAAGGACACGATGTACATGTTATCTGTCGTGAGCCTTCTCCCGAAAAAATCGGTTTTTTAAGTCATGCCTATTCGTGGGGAGTAGATGGTTCGCCAACACTTCTTTTTGAGAAGGACTCTGGTTCTGATGCTGATTCTAGTATTGGTAGTTGTACCTTGCACCAGATGCCAAATGCACAGGTTAAACCTGTGTATATCACAGATAAGCAAAGATCGGGAAATGTAAAATCTTTTGCTAATCTGACTGAAGAAGAGCGTAAGGCGTATCATGATCTGAGTGTGTCGGTGCTGAAAAATATTCTGACTGAACATAAGTTAGATGTTTTGCACGTGAATCACTTAGTGTATCAGCCAATTGTTGCTAATGAAGCATGTAAGGCAACAGGCACACCATTTATTATCTACCCACATGGCAGTTCAATTGAATACACGGTTAAAGAGGATGACCGTTACCACAGATTGGCTATTGATCCCCTCATCAATGCACAAGGTCTTATTATTGGTAATCATGAAGTGCGTGATCGTATCACAGGTTTATATACACGCTATCGTGATTTGATTTTAGAGAAAACAGATATTGTTGGTGTAGGTGTTGATACCGCACTGTTCAATCCTGTTGCTAAAGAAGATAGACAAGCTTCGATTGATAAGCTAGTGAATGAACTAGCAGACATGTCACTTGGTGGTAAGACTTCAGCCTTGACTGATGCACTGTATGGCAGGCTCGAGCTCGAAGGCGTAGCGCCAACCAGAGGTTACTGGGATGCTTACAACCACAGTTTGCCAGATGCAGACTTAATTCAAAAGCTTGCTGACATCCCTTGGGATAAGAACATCATGTTGTTTGTTGGTGCGCTTACCTATGGTAAAGGCTTGCAAAGTGTGATTGCGGCACTGCCTGCGATTTTAGACAGAGAGCCAGATACTCACTTAGTGATTATTGGTTCAGGTGCTTACCGTGAAGTGCTTGAGGCACTGGTTTATGCTATTTCAACTGCAAATAGTGAGCTTCTTTTTGAGCTTGCTCGCAAAGGTCAAGCACTTGACCGCAGTGATTTAAATGGACCATTGCAAGATGTGTTGCACTACCTCACTAGCCCAGGTAATACTGAAAAGCTATTTGAGCAAGGCAAGAACTTGCGTAAGCATGTACATTTCCTTGGTAGGTTTAACCACGATCAGTTATCTTGTGTGTTCCCATGTGCAGACATTGCGATTTTCCCATCAGTTGTTCCAGAAGCTTACCCACTGGTATTGATGGAGTCTCTGTCTAATGCAGTTATTCCGATGGTGTCATACTTCAGTGGTTTTAAAGATGGTGTAGATGAGCTCGAGCCTTACTTAGGTGCAGAGTTAACCGATAACATCCGTCTACCGATTGATGCAGCTCACCGTGTTCCAGCGATTTCACGCAAGGTAAGTGAAGTACTTGGAAACCTTGAGAATATAGATACCCATCTATTACGTAAGATTGCAGTTGATAACTATGATTGGGCATTACGTGCCCGTCAAATGGCTATCTCTTACGAAAAGTTTTCAAAAGCTTTAGTAACAGATCAAGCTGCCTGAAAGGATAGCATTTAGCAGAACTTTTGCGATGTATTCAGTCCTTTAGGATAGATTGAGGATGTCAAGTTGAAATACTTGGCATCCTCTTTTTTGACGGTTTACCAGATTCCGTGTATCGACTTGTGTAATCCTTGATTTAATCATTTTGACTTGAACCAATACACACGAAATCGGAAACCTTCCTTTTTTATGATTTTGATAGTTTGTTAGGTACTAACTCGTACGTCTGTAACAGTTGCAGGGTCAGATAGGCTAAGGGTAGTGATGACTTGCTTGCTAATATCTGTCGCTTGGATTAAGGATTCAGGATCATAATCATCACGATTTTCCATATCATAGACCTGTTCTTGCATAGATGTTGCTGTACGCCCAGGGTAGATGCTAATTACACGAACACCGTCTTTTTTGACTTCACCACGAAGTGAATCTGCTAAGGCTTTTAGACCGTGTTTGGTGGCTGCGTACTGACTCCAAGTTGGGTGAGCTGTAAGTCCAGCACCTGAATTGATGAAAACGATATCACCCTTATTTTGTTTAATAAGCGGAAGTAATGCTTGGCTCAATTGGAACGGCGCACGTAGGTTGATAGCGTACTGCCAGTCAAGGTCTTCGATGGTGGAGTCTTCGAGCGTGTCAAGTTTAACTACACCTGCACTGTGAATGAGTAAGTCGAGATTTGTGTGTTGTGCTTGAAAAACATTGCAAAAAGTACCTATGGCATTGCTATCTGAAAGCTCTACAACATGTGTGTGACATTGAGCATCATAGCCATTAGCTTCTGTTGCTATTTTATCTAGCCGTTCTTGATTTCTTCCGAGAAGGTGCAATTCAGCTACACCAGCTTTTGCTAAATCAAGTGCAATTGCTTTGCCAATGCCACTGCTTGCGCCAGTGATTAAAGCACATTTATGTTTCAATTCAAACATCTTGCAACTGCCTATCTAATGCTTTAGCGAAGTCCTTGCGGAACTTCATGACTTTAGGTGCAACAACAAATTGGCAGTAGCCTTGTGTTGGATTATTTCTAAAGTAGTTTTGATGATAATCTTCAGCAGGGTAGAAGATGTCTAAGGGAGATATCTCGGTCACAATGGGATTATCAAAAACCCCTTCGGTATCGAGCTCTTTTTTGACCGCTTCAGCGATTTCTTTTTGTGCATCATCATGATAGAAAATGACTGAACGATACTGAGTGCCTTTGTCTGCGCCCTGTTGATTGAGTGTGGTTGGGTCATGGGTAGCAAAGAAAACTTTGAGGAGCATTTCATAGCTGAGAGCTGTGCTGTCAAAACCAATTTGAATGACCTCAGCATGACCTGACACGCCAGTACAGATTTGTTCGTAGGTTGGATTAGGTCTGCGTCCACCAGAGTAGCCAGAGATAACTGAGGTGACACCTTTAAGTTCTTGAAAAACTGCTTCGGTACACCAAAAGCAGCCACCACCAAAGGTTGCAAGTGAATCTGTTGTTAAAGAATCTTCCATACTCAAGTAT
>CALDTA010000379.1:0-4309 GCA_937924455.1 uncultured Deinococcales bacterium | reverse complement strand
TTTTAGGCTAGACGCTCCACTACGGGTTTGATAGGGGTTTGATAGGGGTTTGATAGGTAACAAAATATATGAGTAATACGATTGGTGTTATTGGAGCAATGCCTGAAGAACTGGCAGGCTTGCTTGAGGCATTACAAGAGTCTAAGAAACTAGAACAAAGAGCCTTTGATATATATTCAGGTGAGCTTTTAGGACATAAGCTGTTAATTGCACAATCAGGTGTTGGCAAGGCAAATGCTGCTGCATTAGCACAAGCCTTGATTATGCTTGGTGCATCAAAGATTATTTTTACTGGTGTAGCTGGGGCTGTTAGTGAAGCTCTAAATGTTGGCGACATTGTCATAAGTACTGATTGTCTACAGCATGATGTTGATATAACGTCTGAGCCGATGTCTTTACCGATTGGTCAGTTGATGTGGGAAGACTTGAGTTGGCAAGCAGATACGCAGCTTGTTGATATTGCCTATGCATCTGCTTCAGCTATTCCAGAGTGTAAAACTGTAAAAGGTCGTGTGGTTTCTGGTGATCAGTTCATTGCCGATGTGCAGAAAGTGCAGTGGCTTGAAGAAACTTATGGTGCGGTTTGTGCAGAGATGGAAGGTGCAGCGGTAGCGCAGATTTGTCATAAGAATGCTGTGCCGTTTGTAATCATACGAAGCATTTCTGATAATGCACGGCAAGATGCTGGAATGGATTTTATGGAGTTTACTGTTTTGGCAAGTGAGCGGGCGAAAGCAGTAGTATTTTCGATGCTCGAAGCGATATAGGAGCTTATGGATTTTTTAGGACTTGCACAATCATCGGTAGGACTTTATGTGCTTGGGGTGACATTAGTCAAGCATTGATTGAAAATCTTTCATACTAGCGTTTCCACGTAATATGGACCTATGCTAAATGAGTTCGTTCCTACTCGTTACGAAGCTCCACGATTAACTTACTTAGGTCAGTTAATCGTGGAAGAGCTTTAAAATTTCAAATGGATGAATATGCAGAAAAAGCCCTAAATATAAGGCTTTTTGAATAAGTGCAAGATGTTAGCTAACTTATAATGTAGAAGTTATGGTACACATTTTAGATACTAAAAGCATATAATAGCGTACTATGAAATTGAATTATGATGGCAAGGAAACGATTAACAGCAGTGCAGAGTCCGTATGGGAATTCATCAATAATCCTGAAAAAGTTGCAAGTTGTTTGCCAGATGTACAAAAAGTGGATATCCATGACGAATCAAAATTTGATGCTGTCGTAAGAGTTGGTGTTGGTCCAGTACGTGGAAAATTTAAATTCAAGATTGAACTACAACCTGAGCGAGGCGAGAACAAAATGAAAGTCAAACTTCGTGGTGGCGGATTGGGTTCAGTTATTGATTTAGAAGCGAGTGCTGATATTTTGGAAGAAAGTAATGTAACTGTGCTTGACTGGAATGGTAAAGCAGTGGTGCGTGGTCCAGCATCTACAGTTGGTGGACGAGTCTTAGATACTAAAGCGAAACAATTGATAGAGCATGTGTTTTCTGAGGTAAGTCGTAACCTAAATCAAGAAGCTGTATAAGTTTAAAATAATCTAAACTCAACATCATGCAAACAATTCAAGACATTCAAAAAAGCTTCAAAGCACAAAACTATATAGCCGACGATAAATTAGCCACTGCTTTACACCTAGTAATGGCACTTCAAAAGCCATTATTGGTTGAAGGTCCAGCAGGGGTAGGGAAGACTGCTGCTGCAAAAGTTCTTGCAGATGTTCTTGGCACGAAGCTTATACGCTTACAGTGCTATGAAGGATTAGATAGTTCAACAGCCTTGTACGAGTGGAACTATCCCAAACAGATGTTGCACATTCGCCTCACTGAAAATAGTGGTGAAAGTGTAGCAGAGCGTGAAGCAGAAATTTTTAGCGATGGTTTTTTACTACGCAGACCCTTACTAGAAGCGATTACGCAAGAAAAGTCACCTGTATTATTGATAGATGAAATTGATAGGGCAGATGAAGAGTTTGAAGCATTTCTTTTAGAGCTACTAGGTGAGTTTCAAGTGTCGATTCCTGAGCTTGGCACGATAGAGGCTGTAAACAGACCCTATGTTATTTTGACTTCAAACCGAATCCGTGACTTATCAGATGCACTTCGTCGAAGATGTATTTACTTGTGGCAGAGTTATCCAAGTTTTGACCAAGAGATTGCGATTCTTAAAACCCATATGCCAGATTTGAATGAGCGTTTAGCTACTCAGATTGGTAATGCGATGGTTGCACTTCGAGAGATGCATTTTAATAAAGTGCCTGGGGTTGCTGAGAGTATCGATTGGGCAAGGGCACTAACCCTTTTACACGAATCTGAATTAGATGCTGACTTGCTTGACAAAACTCTAGGACTAGTCCTAAAAGACCAGCAAGATTGGGAACAGTTTGAAGCTCACAAAGATGTTCTTGAAAAAGTATTAATAGAGCCATAAACTGTTTATGCCTGCAACCTATAGTGATTTAACCCAAAATATTCTGGATTTCTATGCTGTTTTACGAGTACAAGGTTTTATAATTGGCGCACAAGAAAGTCAAGATGTATTTAGAGCTATAGAGCATATTGATATTAATAACTATGAACAGTTTAAACATACATTAGGATTGACACTTTGTAGCTCAAAAGAAGAAGAAGAGATTTTTGAAGTTCTATTTAGAGCTTACTTTTTACCAAGACCTGCAAAGGAAGCACCCCCTGAATCTCAAGCAAAAGGCAGCAATGCAGAAGACAAAGGTGCAGATGACAATACTAACGAAACCGCGCCCCAAGCACGTAAAAAACAACATGCTAATGCAGCACCTGAGCTAGCACCGAGCATGAGTGAATTGGGTGATGTGCAAGACACTGAGGATGAAGATGCTGAGGGTGCAGGGGGAGTAACCTTAAAAGCAAAATTCAGTCCTTATAGTAGTAAAGAGTATCAAAGTGTGGTTATTAACCGAGAGCAGCATGACGACATGGTGTTGGCAGCTAGTCAACTTATGAAGCGATTAAAACTTGGTAAAAGCCGACGTTGGAAGTCAATGCCAAAGGGGCAGCGTTTGGACTTTCGCCGTACCTTACGCAAGAGTTTACAAACAGGTGGTGAAACCATCAAGCCAGCTTTTTTAGCGCATCCAAGGCGTAAAGCAAAGATTGTGATGTTGCTAGATGGTAGTCGTTCTATGGCAACCTATAGCGATATGCTTTTGCAATTTGCACATGCACTTAGTCAGAGGTCTTCTAAGGTTGAGGTGTTTTTGTTTTCTACAGAACTAGGGCGGGTTACAAATAAATTAAAGAAGGCTCGAGCTTCAACAATTGCTCCTACCTTAGATGATTTAGGGGAAAGCTGGGGTGGCGGTACAAAGATTGGTGGTAGCCTAAGCACCTTTGTAAGAAAGTATGCCTCAGGCATGTTATCTTGGGATACGTTAGTCATAATCGCAAGTGATGGATTTGATACAGGCAAGGCAGATGTGTTGGCGAGGGCTATGCGAGATATCCATAGACGCTGTGCTTCGGTCATCTGGCTAAACCCTGTTATGGATAGTGAAGGCTATGAACCAACCGCAGCAGGTATGCAAGCAGCACTACCTTATATTGATACCTTTACAACTGCAAAACGTGCAAGCGATTTTTCGGATTTAGCAAAAATGATTCGCTTGAGAAGATAGCTATAATAAGAATATTATTATTTGGAGAAATAGTGTCAGAACTCAAACAACTTTTAGAAGCATTTGAAGACCGTCAACAAAAGGGTATCGCCACTGCTTTGGCAACCGTTGTACGTGTCAAAGGCTCTGCCTATCGCCGTGAAGGTACCAAAATGCTGATTGACGCTGAAGGCTCGCAAGTCTGTATGATTTCTGGTGGTTGTTTAGAAGAAGAAGTGGGTGCAATTGCTCAAGAAGTACTTGATACTGGTAATGCCAAAGTACATTTTTTTGATTTAGATGAAGATGTGGTTTGGGGCTTAGGCTTGGGGTGTGGTGGCTCTGTTGATGTTTATATTGAGGCGTTTCAAAAAGATGCAATTCATAGAAATTGGATAGCTGCGCTAGAAGCTGAAAAAGCAGCTTGTCTAGTCACAATTATTGAAGCAGAAAATACAAAACTTGAAGGCTTAAGAATGTTTGTAGATGATTCTGGAAACATCCAAGGTAGTTTACAAAGTTCAGCTTTAGAAGCTACGTTACTTGAACGTTCACAGATGAAAATGAAAGAACTTTATCCACGGTCTGAAACCAAAACCTATAAACATGATGATGGTTCATCTGTAGAAGTCTTTTTAGATGTGCATGTACC
>CALDTA010000378.1:0-3714 GCA_937924455.1 uncultured Deinococcales bacterium | reverse complement strand
TAGAAGTAGCTAGCAAAAACTGTGGTTGTTTTTATCCTTATATTCATTAATAACTCTATTAAGTTAACATGTAAGCAGAAATGTGTAAAGGCTTTCAAAAAATCACCCAAAAGCAAAAATAGCTGTCGAATCACAATGACTTACAACAGTTTAGCTTATGAATAGTCACCCACTTACAAGCATTACCCATAGACTTACAACAACATAGTTTCCACATTACAGAGTGAAAAAACATGCGCTTTTGCAGAAAATGAGTTCTTCAAAGATCTAATACTAAACTGAAAGAAGAAAGTCATAATCCATTAGCAGAAAAAGTTGTCATCAGAACCGAAGGGCACACAAGTTACAACGCTTCGATATGTTTGTGATTATGACATTTATGATTCACTTCGGTATAATAGGGTGCGTCCCATTTCAGGTTGAAAGATGATTTTAGTCTAAATAGCATGTTTTCAAAGGAAGTGTAATGAACAGTTTTTATGTTCATTCATAAACTGCCAAGGTGCGTCCCAGACGATGGTGGAAACTATATAGATATGGTCATGTAATAGATATAGTCATGTACGTTTCAACCTTGAGCGGGACACACCCGATCTAATCCCAATTCCGCTTAAATCGGTTCTAAAGTCTATCGGTTGTAAAGTCTATAGTATTTTTAAGTAGTAGTTCAGGTAACTAACGTACCTGACGCTTCTAAGGCATTCTTTTACTGCATATATTTTCGGACACGGTGTAAAGAAGTAAGAATCACCTAAGACCTCTAGCTATATAAAAAGATAGTAACCTTCGGTTGCAAAACAAGACTACAAAGCAGTTTCTTTGAATAATGCTATTACAATGATGCTATTACATAGTGGTCTTTAGGGTGGGCAATGCAAGAAAAATTTCAACGCGTACTTAATAAACTCGATGCTCTTTTTGACAAAAAGTCCATCACTGCTTCTGCAACCAAACGAGGCAGAGTTTCACAGGTCAATTTACCTCTTTCTGCACACGGTGCATTTAGAATCATTTGGCCACTTGTTGAAAAATATGACAAGAAGGCCCTCTTACACGTCCTTACTAGCGGTGAGGATATTTCAGAAGAGGGCTTATCAAGTCAATGGGTTTTTAGCTTTGATTTACCTAAACGCCAAGCAATGCTTGTAGCCGAGTTATACGAAGAAGATAATCACAAAGGAGATAATCAAGCAAATACTGTCTTAGAACTCAGTATCATCCCTTTTGCAGCTGAAGATAGCAGTCTAGCTATCATGGCACGTGATGGTAGGATTCTCCGCAAAGAAATCCGTTCACAATGGCAAGAGAGATTACGTCTTCGTCAATATTTACCCTTGGAGTTTGTTGACTCTAAAAAAGCTATGAAATCCTTAGATTTAAAAAATCAAAATATAGATATAAAAGACGGAAATTACGTAGCAGCTTTGACTGCCAAAGTAGTCAGTAACGGTCCTGTCTGGCAACTTGATGACCCCAGCATGGATGTCCAAGCGCCTTTTGCAATTTAAAAGCTATAGCACTATATAGCACTATCTCTATATCTGACTCTATATCTGAGTCTCAGCAGTTGCAAAAAATTGTCTGACAGCTAGACAAGCTATACATGTTGGACGGTTTACCAGATTTCATGTATTGACTTGTATAATCCTTAATTTAATCAACTTGACTTGAACCAATACACACGAAATCGGAAACCTTCAATTTTGTGTGTATTGGTTGTGGGTATTATTAATTAATGCAAATGCCATCTATTTCCAAAAGCTAATCCCCCTTTCTTCTTAATTGAAGAAAGGGGGATTTCAACTCTAAAATTGGAAATTTATAGAATGAGCATTTTTATCTTCTAAACCTAAACCATCAATAAGAGGCAAACGCTTTTCTTCAAGGTATCCACGTCGATTAACATCTAGTTCCCAGATTGCTAATTCAGGACGAAATTCATACGCATATTCGTCTAACTTACCTTTGAATTCCTCATCCCAATTTGCATTTTTCTCAACTAGACGGTCAAGAAATTTTTCAGGAACATCTCCACCTAAAGCGTAACAGAGGACATCTTTAACATCTAAGCTATCTTCATTTAGTCTCACTTGAATCCTCCACAGTATCAGGATCTTCTGCATCAACTTTGATTGACTTCTTCGTAGACTTCGCTTTTGTCTTCTTAGCAGTTGCAGCAGGCTCTGCACTTGCAGCAGCTTCTACAGTTTCATCAGCACCTTTAGCATCAGCTTTATCTTCTTTTTTGTCTTTTTTCTTATCGTCTTCTGGGTCACCTTTAATAGCAGCAATCACCAGTTCTTTAACTTCATCACGAACTTCAGGATTTTCTTCTAGGTAAGCACAAGCTTTAGCCTTACCCTGACCAATGTTCTCGCCACCATACTTGTAGAACGAACCTGATTTTTGAACAATATCAAGGTCGCTAGCCATGTTAATTAAATCGCCCATAGCATCGATACCTCTACCAAACATGATATCAACCTCAGCCTCTTTAAAAGGTGGAGCAACCTTGTTCTTAGTGACTTTCACGCGCGTTGCATTACCAACTTTATCTGCACCAGCCTTAACATCACCTCTACGACGAACTTCCATTCGTACTGAAGAATAGAACTTAAGCGCACGACCACCTGGTGTCGTTTCTGGACTGCCATACATGACACCAACTTTTTCACGAATTTGATTAATGAAGATTGCAGTCGTATTGCTTTTTGCAAGAACACCTGTCAGTTTACGAAGTGCTTGGCTCATAAGCCTTGCTTGAAGACCAACGTGGCTTGCACCCATCTCGCCTTCAATCTCGGCACGTGGCACAAGTGCCGCTACAGAGTCAATAACGATGATATCTACTGCACCAGAGCGAACAAGCAATTCAGTAATCTCAAGTGCTTGCTCACCTGTGTCTGGCTGTGACACAAGAAGTTCTTCAATATCTACCCCAAGGGCAGCAGCGTATTGAGGGTCAAGAGCGTGCTCAGCATCGATAAAAGCAGCAACGCCACCTGCTTTTTGTGCTTCTGAGACAATATGAAGCGATAGCGTAGTCTTACCACCTGATTCAGGACCGTATATCTCGATAACACGTCCACGAGGTACACCACCTACGCCTAGAGCCAAATCAATAGACATAGAGCCTGTGGAAATAACACCTTGCTCTACAACATTGTGCTCTGAACCAAGACGCATAATAGCGCCTTTACCAAATTGCTTTTCAATACTACGAATAGTTGTATCAATTGCTTGTTGTTTGTTTTTATCTGCGACCATATCTTTCTCCAATTCTTTCTATCTGTTTCTTTTATCTGAGTTATATGCCAATTTTCACGATTTATCAATACATGATTTGGTCGAGGCAGTTATGCCTTATAAATTAAGTGTACCTTAAATAATAAGAGATTGCAAGTGCAATTTTCCATATAGCGCCTGAACTGTGGGGCTAAGAGAAAAAGTTACACTACGTGGATACCTTAAATGTCTGTATATAACGCTTAAACTCATTCTTAGCCAACATATCTAAAGCAATTCCACGATTAACTGCGCCAGCAGTTAATCGGCGAGCTTCGTCACGAGTAAGAATAAAGCCACTCAGTGTGTACAGTTATTTCGTGGAAACGCTGCTATATCCCCAATAAATACCTAGATAAACATAGTCACAAAGAAAAATACAGACCTATAGAAAGGTCGATATCATCAACATAGCTTCTTGTTGTATTT
>CALDTA010000377.1:0-2522 GCA_937924455.1 uncultured Deinococcales bacterium | reverse complement strand
CCACTTAATCTCAGATGCTTTTTCTTTTAAAGCGTGATGCTTATCGACATCATCTCCAAAAGCTTCACGCACAAAATGCCCTGCTGGCTTATCATGTTCACAAATGTCTGTTCGAATAACACCAACATCCAAGCCACGTTTTGTACTAACCACACAATGACTACCTATCTCTGGTACTGTCTGTGGTGCTTCCACGTAGTGAAGTTTTGGTCCGTTATCAAAACGAATGCCTACACAATCAGGCACGGTTTCACCTCTTTAAAAAATAGCTTTGAAAAACTATTAGATGTTTATTTAAATGTCTGACTCTCATTAACTTATTGCTACATATATCTTGCTACTCATATACTGCTACGTATACAGCATTAATTAGAACTAGTTAGAACCTTGCTGTCAAACAATTGTACTTAAATTTGCATGAGACTTTCGGTATATAGTTGACACTATAGCACTTAATATCGTACCGCTATCCATGAACACACGTAAAGCATGGGCACACGTAAAGCATGGCATACCTAAAACACCTTCAAAACCCACAAACTAAGGAGAAACTATGAGTGAATTTCGCATTGAAAAAGACACTATGGGAGACGTGCAAGTTTCAAATGATAAATACTGGGGCGCACAAACTCAGAGAAGCATTCAAAACTTCAAAATCGGTGGACATAAGATGCCACTTGAACTCATCCGTGCCTTTGCAATCTTGAAAAAGGCAGCAGCCCTAACCAATAGCGAACTGGCAGATTTTCCTAGAGAAAAAGCAGACATGATTGCAGAAGTCTGTGATGAAATCGTTGCTGGTAAGCTCGACGAGCATTTTCCGCTTGTCGTCTGGCAAACAGGCTCAGGCACACAAAGCAATATGAACGTCAATGAAGTTGTTGCCAACCGTGCTATTGAGCTAGCTGGTGGCGAAATGGGCAGTAAGACCCCAATTCATCCAAATGATGATGTGAACAAAAGCCAAAGCTCAAACGACACCTTCCCTACCGCCATGCACATTGCCAGCTACAGCTTGATTGTTGAAGAAACACTACCAAAAATCCGCCTATTGAAAGACACCATTGCACAAAAAGTAAAAGACTTCGATGGTGTCATCAAAACAGGTCGTACGCATCTTATGGACGCGACGCCTCTCAGTCTTGGTCAAGAATTCTCTGGCTATCAGGTACAACTCGAACGAAGCATCGCAGCTATTGAAGATAGTCTTAAACGCCTTACAGAGCTTGCCCTTGGCGGTACAGCCGTGGGAACAGGACTAAATACGCCAAAAGGCTATGACGAAACAGTGGCAGCCAAAATAGCTGAACTCACAGGACATCCTTTTGTAACCGCAGAAAATAAGTTTGAAGCACTAAGCGCACATGATGCTATGGTTGAAATCAGTGGTAGCCTCAAGCGTGTTGCTGTGAGCTTAATGCACATCGCAAATAACATCCGTTTACTTGCTAGTGGACCTCGTTGTGGCATTGGCGAAATATTACTTCCAGAAAACGAACCTGGTAGCTCAATCATGCCTGGTAAGGTCAATCCAACCCAAGCAGAAGCTATGACAATGGTTTGCGCTCAAGTGATTGGTAATGACACTACTGTGAGCGTTGCAGGCACACACGGTCACTTCCAGCTTAATGTTTTCAAACCTGTCATGGCCTTTAATGTACTGACCAGTGCCAAATTAATTGCCGATGCTTGTCAAAGCTTTAACGATAACTGTGTGGTTGGCATCGAGCCAAACCCTGCACAAATTGAAGACAAACTGAATAAGAGCTTAATGCTTGTAACTGCATTGAATACTAAGATTGGCTATTACAAGGCTGCTGAAATTGCACAAACAGCCCATAAAGAGGGGTTAACACTCAAAGAAAGCACCCTTAAACTAGGCTATCTTACTGAAGCGGAATTTGATGAAGTTGTTCGACCAGAAACTATGATTGGCAACTAAAAACAGCCCAAAATCATATAGGATTTTCATTTACCGAAGCTTTTATTCTTTAGCTAGTGCTAGAGATAGAGCTTCGGTAAAATTTTGTGCTTCATAGCCGAAATCATTCTCTGCATCCTTTGAATCAAAAACCAAATCTTGATTCATACGCTTAAACATTTCAATATTTAAATATCTGTAGCGAGGCATCAGCCTAACTACTGGTAATACAATCTCTATCAAAGAAAGAGGTACAGAAATAATTCTTGCTTGCTTTCCTAAAACATTAAAGACGTCTTTTACCATGTCTCGATAACTTACTGTTGAACTACCAACCAAATTGTATGACTTCCCATAGCTATTTGGATTTTCCAATATTGATACACTCGCTACTGCCAAATCTTTTGCTGAAACAGGTTGACGCAAACCACTCGCCTTGTCAATAACTACAAAGAAGCCTAAGCGCCTAACGAAATTGACTATGGTAGACACATTTTTGTCTTTAGCAAGCTCAAATACTAAGGTTGGACGTAGGATAGTCAGGTCGATGTTTAGCTGCTCAGAACGGCTTGTGAGTTGCTGCTCGGCTAGCTCGAGCCTC
>CALDTA010000376.1:0-6575 GCA_937924455.1 uncultured Deinococcales bacterium | reverse complement strand
TTTTTTTCTTTGGCTATTGCAGCAACATCAATTCGCTCAGTGTGAAAAGGTACAGCATGAGTTTCGCAAAGCTGCTTTACAAAGGCACAATCTTCAAGAGAACTATCTCTTAGAGCATGGTCAAGATGTGCAACTTCCAGTTCATAACTACTAGCTAGCAAACTTCTTAACAAAGCAACCGAATCAGCACCCCCAGATACCGCGAGTAACAAGCACTTAGCTTCAGGAGCTAAAACCTCTACTCTATTTGCAACTTGTGATAGACAAACATTCATTAGTTAGCCATAGCTTATCAAAATAAAAACAGAAATGCAGAACAGTTTCATCAAAAGAAATGAAGACTAAACGAATTTAAAAAACGACAGAATAGTGTAGACTAAAACGCATGACTGTTACTTTGATTGTTCTTGACTCTGTTGGTGTAGGCGCACTACCAGACGCTGAAAACTTTGGTGATGCTGGCTCACATACACTCGACCACACCATAGAAAAAACTGGCATGAAACTACCCAATTTTGAGAAGCTTGGACTTGGCAACATCTCAAGCGTTCACTCAATTCCACAGGTGGATGCTCCCCAAGCATCTTTTGGACGCATGGCAGAAGTATCACTTGGTAAAGACACCACAACAGGGCACTGGGAATTAGTGGGTCTACACCTAGACCCTGCCTTTAAAACTTTTCCACAAGACTATCCATCTTTTCCACAAGCCGTGATGACTCAGTTTGATACTGTAACTGGTCGAGGGCATCTGGGTAATTACGCAGCATCTGGCACAGTCATCATCGAAGACTTAGGTCCAGAACATATTAAGACAGGCAAGCCTATTATCTACACCAGTGCAGATAGCGTCTTTCAAATAGCAGCACATGTTGATGTTGTTCCTTTAGAACAACTTTACGAATGGTGCGAAGCTGCTAGAGAAATCCTACAAGGTGACTACACTGTTGCTAGGGTTATTGCCAGACCCTTTAAAGACCAGATAGAAGGCGAAGCTGGCAGCTTTCAGCGCTTAGGTGCTGAAAGAAAAGATTATTCGCTGACACCACCTCACAACGTTCTGAATGCCATCAAAGATGCTGGTAAAGAAGTTATAAGCATCGGCAAGATTGCAGATATTTACAATGGTAGTGGCATCACTAAAAGTATCAAAACAAAGTCAAATATTGATGGCATTGAAAAAACCATCGAAGCTATGAAAGCTAGACCCAATGGCTTAATATTTACAAACCTCGTTGAGTTTGATTCACTCTATGGTCATAGACGTAATCCACAAGGTTATGCACAGGCACTCAAAGACACTGATGACAAACTGCCAGACATCTTAGAGGCACTTAGCGAAGATGATGTCGTCATCTTTACTAGTGACCACGGCAACGATCCGACGTGGCATGGCACAGACCATACGAGAGAGTATGCTTTGTTATTGGCGTATCAAAAGAATGGCAAAGCTATAGATTTAGGTACAAGAGAAAGCTTTGCTGATGTCGGCGCAACAGTTGCAGAATTACTAGATTGTAAATGGGATGGTGCTGGAACAAGTTTCGCAAAAAGTTTCATTCTGTAGAGTGGGTCATCTGCCCACCAAATACATGTATTTAATCCGATGTAGCTTGGTGAAATTGTGGGAAAACATACCGCTCCATAGCAGCAGCAACCACACCCACACTCGCGTCTGGTCCTACCCAATCCGCAGCATCTAAAGCTTCTGGTTCTGACGCAGCAGGTGCAACACTTGTTCCCAAGTGGAACATCGAGACATCATCTACAGCATCACCAAGCACTAAAGTAGACATCGTACTTGCCCCAAGGTGTTGGCGTAACCACTCCACACCACTTCCCTTATTTGCCTGATCTGATATAACGCTCATGGTGTAGCGTGGATTAAAACTCCCAGGTGTGTAAAAAGAATGCTTATACCCCATATGCTGCCAGTCATATTTGGCATAAAAATCTTCTAAGCTTTCATCACCAAAAAGCGTCAGTGACAAAACATCATTCGCACTTTTGAGGTAATGTTCTACATCCTTAAATTGACTCGGCATATAATAACGCTCATCATTAAAGGGTTCTACTTCACAAGGAAAATTAGGGTGTACATAAGCAAGTTGCCCCACTCGCACTGACCAAAAATAATCTGTTTGACTATATAGCTTGAAAGTTTCCTGCACTAAGCTCGCTTCAATCGGCTTCTGGTGAATAACAGTACCGTCTTTTAGACAGACCATACTGCCATTGCTCACAACCATCGGTGTGTCTAAGCCAAGCGCTTGATAGATTGGCAATGCACCCAAATAGCTTCTTGCTGTCGCTAACACGACAATTGCACCGTGCGCCCTTGCCTCGTCAATAGCTTCCTTATTCGCAGTAACAAGTTCACCTTTTGAAAGCAACGTTCTATCTATATCAATAGCTATAAAATAAGACATATTATTAGGTATCCAGATTATTTGTAGATTATTTCCTGAGCAGGTCGTAGCTTTCCAATACTGCTCTTTCCAATACTGCTCTTTATTCAGATATAGGCTATCAAGAAAACAATAGCTATCAAGCAGACAATATCTATAACGTCAGCCAACATCAGCACTAACGTTTTTATACAATTTCAGTATAGCTCAGCTATGTTATAGCTTAGTTATAGAAATGTTGCAAAAACTGAAGGTTTCCGATTTCGTGTGTATTGGTTCAAGTCAAAATGATTAAATCAAGGATTACACAAGTCGATACACGGAATCTGGTAAACCGTCCAAAAACTTGGCTACTTTTCTAATGTCCAACTTATACTTAGGGGACCGTTGCTAAAATCGAGCTTTGCTAGGTCAAGGCAGAGGCTCGAGCCACCCCACTCATGCCCTGATTTATCATGCACGGTATCTCTAGCTTCAATACACACCATTCCAAATGCTACAACCCTAGACTGTGACCGTGTAAACGGCTGTTCACTGTCATGTGGATGAAGCAACACTCGCTCACCATTTTCGACACTACTCTCCTCATCAGCAGCAACAATCCGAAACATATCCGCATAGTGTTCCCAACCTTCATCCCTATGCCTCACAGTTGCATCAAAGCTGTAGGTATCATCGGTCTGTCGAACTCGTACAGCCAAGATATGCGAAAAATCCCAAGTACCATAATCTTCTTGGTTAAGTAGCAAATAGCCTTGTTCAAACGCAAACTTCAAGCGGTTTTCTACAACTTCTTCTTCGCTATCTTGTTCTGCTTCACTATTTTCTTCAATTTGAATAAGTTCAACCTGCTCAAGCACTTCATCGTTAAAAACAATTTCGAGGTTTTCAAGCACTGTATCTGTGCCTAAAAAATCTGTCCCAGTAGAACTCGTTTCTGTAAACCCAAAAGTTATCGTAAAAATAACAAGCAAAGATAGTAATAGTTTCATCAATAGTCATCTCCCCTACAAAAATACGATACCTAGAACAAAAATAAGATTTTGTCTTAAACACAACATGCTTTTGCTCTCTTAAATTACGGTCTTTATGGTCTCTGCCACCACAACCACTCACGCAAAGTCATGCCATTTAACTCATTCACTTCTTTCCACTGAGCAGCATAGTCTTTGCCAATATAGCGGTAGTGCCAAGGCTCATAGCTATAGCAGGTCTCTTCTTGTTTATCTTGTGGATAGCTCATTACAAAGCCATATTCCCAAGCCTTTTCACTCATCCACTTACCCGCAGGTGTCTCAGCCCAATCTTCCAAATCCCAAGGGGCTGGACCATCTTCACTGCGGAAATCAAGAACTGTACCTAGCTGATGCTCACTGTGTCCTGCCCTAGCACTAGTTAAGAGTGCGTTTTCCCTGCCTTCTTTTTCAACCCAATAATCAAATACACGCTTTTGATAACCGTATGAGCGATAGGCAGACTGTACAGCAATCGGATGCCCTAGCTCAGCAGCATCTTCACGCATTTGCTTAAGGTCATCAATCAATACCTCTTTGACTAAGCGTTCATCATCAAATCCTGCTTCTGTCAAAGCTACTAAATCTGTTGGTACATACTCAGCAGGTAGTTTATATTCAATATCCAAGACGCTCAACGCCCAGCTATCTGGTTTAGACAATGTGGTTGTAACATCTGCAAATGTGCAAGGTGGTAAGGCAAAGGCGGTAGGCATAAGCAAAAAGCTTGCTAGCAGCACAATGCTTAGATTTAAAAATACTTTTAAAATAAAACTCACCAAACTATTATCAGAGCTTCTTTAATGAGTTTCAAGCTAAATGAGTTTTAAGATGCAATCAAGATGCAATCAAGATGCAAAAGATACAGAATTAGTGACTACATAAACTAGCTATATAAACTAGCTATGTAAACTAGCTATATAGCCTGACGACACAAAACGTAAGTAGTCTGTAAAGCACCAAGCTTTAAGCTAAAACTTGTGGATAAGACATCAACATACTACACAATTCTTGGTGTTCCATATAATGCATCAGCCATAGAAATTAAACGAGCCTACAGACGCTTAGTTAAAGAACATCATCCAGATGTAAACCCAGACAACCCAGCATTTCAAAACATTCATCAGGCATTTGAAACACTCTACGACAGTAAAGCTCGCATTGCCTACAATGCCTCACTTAAAGCAGGAACACCCTTTGCATATACCAAGCCCAAAGCTACCCCACTTCCCACTTTTCATTATGTAGTCTTAGCTGCCTTAGCAATCGTCCTTATCCTCTTACCAGCAAATGGTAATTCAACCAATGGTCACGCTATAAACTATACAACGAACTATACAACGAACTATATAACCCGTTTAATATTTTTTGTCAGTCATGGATTGTTCTCTAGCTTTTTGGTTGGGCGTAGTCACAAGCCTTTTAAAGGTGACCTTGTATTACTACCTGTCATCATCCTAGTTGTTCACGGCGCTGGCTCTCTTGTTTCTGGCTTAATCACCTTAATTATCAAAGGTTACATAAGTTACGCAAATGCCATCATTCAACTTAGTGGACTTTAAAACTAAGCCTTAAATGAGGCTAATTTTAATCAATGAAATAGCCTCCAAAAAACAGTTAAATCATTCTCAGAAATGACACTTTGAGACTAGCAATGCAACCAAGCAAGGCACAAACATTAAAGTCACTTCTTGCGCCCCTGACTACTTTACTTAATTCGATATAATTTGAAATTCATCTACTAAACAACCATATACCTATCTCAATTCATCCTGTCACATCCACAAAAACCAACACATACTATCTACTAAAATAATTTCTTTGTAAAACACTACGCCTTAGACTCAATTTTATGTATGGGGGTACTGATTATTACACTGTTCTTGGTTTGGACCATTACGCCACACCCAAGGAAATTAAGCAAGCGTATAAACGCTTAGCCAAAGAACATCATCCTGATGTAAACCCAGACAATCCAGATGCCAGTTCACAATTTCAACAGATTAATGAAGCATACGAAACACTGTATAACAACGATAAACGTAGACTCTATGATACAGGTTTTGATGCCACCTTTAGAAACACTTATACAACTACTCATGCAGGTTCAGCACAAGACTTTCATGACTATAGATATTCTGATTATATGAATACTGGTTTTACCCAATCAGGCTTTACCCAGTCAGGCTATGGCTACCGAGATTTTGGTTTCAATTCACATTCTGGTTTCAATTCACAAGGTGTACGGTATAAAGACGCATCTTTTATTGAAAGAGCTGCTAGCTACTTTAGGATTTCACTCAAAGATTTACCGCCATTGCACTACATCGTCTTGGCAGGTTTCGCGATTTGGCTACTTTTACTGCCTATTGATTCTAGTATGAGTCTTAGCAACATCACAAAAGTACCCATGCGTTTGACATTCTTTATTATTCATCTACTTGTTTCAAACCATTGGGTTGAGCGAAGCTGTTACGGTTTAGAAAGAGGGTCTGGTTTATTAGTAACCATGGTCATAGTTACTAATCTAGCTAGCTCATTGATTGCAGGTGCATTAGCTGTTGGCTTACAAGTAGTTGTGGCGTTACTCTTTAACCTACCTCAATACATCATAGATGCTTGGAGTAAGGTCTAATACCCAATTCCGCTTCATTCATTAATTCATAAGCTGTTCTGATTTAAAAATCTAACTGGCTTTTCGTTCTAGGCGTTCCGCAATTTCAGGGATTTCACGCAGGAAGTCACCTGTGCTCGAGCCTTCGGCTCGAGCCACATCTTCTGGCGTCCCCTCAGCTACAATTTGTCCACCGTGTTCCCCACCATCAGGACCAAGATCAATAACCCAGTCAGCAGTCTTAATCACATCCATGTTGTGTTCAATCACCACTAAGGTGTTCCCTGCTTTGACCAAACGGTGAAGTACTTTAAGTAAACGCTGGGTATCGGCAAAGTGCAAGCCTGTAGTTGGTTCATCAAGAATATAAAGCGTCTTGCCTGTTGAGCGCTTACCAAGCTCAGAGGCTAGTTTGATACGCTGCGCCTCACCACCAGAAAGTGTTGGTGACGACTGACCAATCTTGATGTAGTCAAGACCTACATCTTGCATAAGCTGAAGCTTTCTAGCTATGTTTGGAATATTTTCAAAGAACTCTAA
>CALDTA010000375.1:0-8232 GCA_937924455.1 uncultured Deinococcales bacterium | reverse complement strand
CTTGAATCCCTGAGAATATCGACCAAGTTAAACCATTTCGCATTGAAGACTAAGCTCTATGTCAAAGCTATTCAGGCGTCTTTTGCTGAGTTACAAAAAGTTAAATTAGAGCTTGCTCATGCGTAAGGTGAGTTAGTAATAAGAAAATGATGGTGAGTGACAAATAGTAGACAAGGTCACGTAAATCAACTACACCTCGTTCAATACTTTCAAAACGACTGCTTGTACCGAGCGCTCGCAAGATAGTATCTCCGATGCCACTGACGAAACCTAGCACACCGCTCGAGCCCAACAAATAGAACGCTTCGCCAAGCAACACTGTCAAAATAAGCGCCACAATCTGATTGTCTGTTCTAGATGAAATAAACAAGCCCATAGCCGTATAAGCAGAAGCAAGTAGCAAAGCTGCTAAGTAACCACCAATAACAGGTCCCCAATCTAAGTTTCCAAGAATTGAAACTGTAATGGGTAGACCCAGTGTAAGCGCAAGCGCCAATGCCACTAAAGTCATCGTTGCTAAGAACTTACCGATGACCATCTTCCAAGGCTTCATAGGCAAAGTCAACAACATTTCCAACGTACCAGAACGCTGCTCTTCACTCCACTGACGCATGGTCAATGCAGCGACTAGAAATACTAACAATAGGGGCATCCACACAAAGAGTGGACGCACATCAGCAACACCTCTTGCAAAAAAACGTTCAACCCAAAAGAAGCTAAAAAGCGTTATGAGCAAAAATGTGCCAATGAATATAAGTGCAAGTGGCGACCCAAATATAGACCGCAACTCTTTTCGCGTAATCGCCAAGATTTGGCGCACGGTTTTACCTCCGAACAATCTTAAATAATCTCTATTTCAAAAACCCAATCCCTCTAAATCTCCCTTTAAAAAAGGGAGACCTGTCTTTTGTTCCACCCTTTGAAAAAGGGGGGCTAGGGGGGATTCTTTTCCTAACTACTCTGCGACAACTGATTAAACACACTCTCTAAAGTCTGCGTTTCATAACGCAACTCTCGAAGTGGCCAATTTTGTTCTTTAGCAAGTGCAAAAAGCTGCGGATTAATATCGACATTTGGAAAAGCTGTCATGCGATACGCAACCTGCGAAGCAACATTATCTCTAGCAGACGCTTGACTGACACGTTCAACACTGTCCACGCCTGTAACATTTCGCAATGCCTCGGCTGCACCGATGACATCATCATCCAACACCAAAAGCGCACTGCTAGTACTCGCCAGAACATCTAACTGCTCATCTGAACGAACTTTGCCATTCATCAAGATGATGGCACGGTCACAAAGAGCTTCAACCTCTGGCAAGATATGTGTTGAAAAGAGAATTGTACTGTGTTGTGAAAGTCGTTTAATCAAGTTGCGAATCTCGATAAGCTGGCTAGGGTCAAGCCCTACGGTAGGTTCATCAAGAATGAGTAACTGCGGTCTGTGCAATATCGCTTGAGCAATACCAACACGCTGCCGATAGCCTTTAGAAAGTTGAGCGATTGGTGTTGTCAATCTATCTTCTAAAGCAGTTGCTACAACTGCTTCTTTGATAGCATCTAGCTTGTTTGCTAAATTGCGAACATCCGCAACCATTAACAAATAATCCTGCACACTGAGTTCGCTATAAACAGGTGCATTTTCTGGCAAATAACCAATCATAGCTTGGGCAGCTTGTGGGTCTTCAATCACATCTACCCCACCTATCTGAATACTGCCAGCATCTGGCTGCAAAAACCCAGTGAGGATTTTTAGTGTTGTTGTCTTACCAGCACCATTGTGACCAAGAAGTCCTACAATTTCGCCTGCACCAACGTTAAAACTAACGTCATCAAGTGCCTTGAAGTCGCCATAAGATTTACTTAAGCCTTGAGCTTCTATCAAGATAAGCCTCCTTTATAATTAATGTTTTAGTGAAAAAGTATATTGACTATATGGAACAGACATTTCTAATCTCAAATACAATATCTATAGTCTATGAAATTATCATAAGGATTTTCCAAAGACTTCATGATAGGGCTGTCTGATTACTGCCAGTAAGAAAGTTCAATTTCAACCTTAGAGAAAAAGTTCAGGAAGATAAGTTCAAAAGTTTTTCGTACCTAAATACTCGAATAGGTAACTGATACTTTTTGATTACGCTAAAACAAAGCGTTCAAAAATAAATTGTTCTTGATTATTTTCACTAAGCAATGTGCTGTTCGTACCCGTTTAATGCACTGTCATTATCGTTTGTAGCTTAAAGCAACAGCTATAAAACTTCAGTAATCATTAATGTTACCTTAACAAATGCTTGAGTAAGCTGGTGACATTAATGTATCATTAAATCACCCTAATGCTTCGCTGAATTACGTCTTGTCTGCATTATGGCTTTTCTCAGATACGTCTTTAACTATCAGAAAGATTTAGATTAAGGTTCAGATTTATGAGTGCGACAGATGTACCAAACAACTCAATCACGGCGATGGCAATTAAGTTAGCTCGAGCCAACGAGCTAAACCTCAAAAGAATCCTTGCAAAGGGTGAAGAGGTTGAAGACAAAGACATCCTCGATGCCCTCGTAGATCCTTTGCACCGTACTAACCTAATTGTGGATGATGACAAAGGCTGTTTCGTAAAAGTCGAAAACCGTGTCGACAAAGCACTTGCTACTTTTACGCCTGTCGAAGACTCTACACTAAAAACATCTATTGCATTAAAAAGAAAAAACAAACGCTCAGGTGTAGCACCAGATGTAGCACCGGATGTAGTACCAAGTGTAGTACCTATGCAGCTAGGGAAATTAACAAAAATATGGCGAGGCTACGCCATTGACTTTTCACTCGTACTTGCTTTCTTAGTCATCGTGCTCTATGGCTTTAGTAGCACTTAGGTTTTAGTAGCACTTAGGCTTGATAGTTCTTAACTCCACAGCTCTTAACTCCACAGTTCTTAATTCCATAAAAAATCTGTTTTTTCTATATCAGAGCTATCCAAGGTTTTGAGTGCTTCTTGTGCCGTTTGCTGGCTCACTGGATGTACCCAAGGTTCACAGAGTCTATCTACATCTACTATCTCACAAAATGGCACAAGCACAAAAGCTCTTTCCATCATTCTTGGATGCGGCAATTGTAAACGCTTTGTATCTAGTACTAACTGTTTGTAAACTAGTAAATCTAAATCAAGCGTACGTGCATCCCAGCGGACTTTTCGCTCTCGTCCTTGCTCAGCTTCGATTATGTGTAAAACGCTAAGAAGTTTTTGGGCACTTAATTCCGTATCAATCCCAATAACTGCATTTAAATAAGCATCTTGTCCCTCAGGACCGCCAACTGGTGCAGTTTTATAAATGCTAGATGCTTCAACAATACCTATTTTTTCATCAATAGCTTGATAAGCTCTTTGAAGCTGTAACAAAGGCTCATTCAAATTACTTCCTAAAGCAATATATGCATTTGCAACTTTTTGTTCGGCATATTCAGCGTTTTTTTTAGCGCTTTTTTTAGCGCTTTGCTCAAGATGCGTTTCCTTCAGCGTATCTTTTTCTTTGGTAATTTCGGACTTCACAACCCTATCCTATCAGGTTAAACTTATCCATAATGCGGTATAGGTATATTACTAATATACTACTGACCTAATTTGGACACTTATGTTTAACTACTTTAAACAATTTGGCACAAACCCGTTCACCACACCTCAAGTACCCCTTGAGGGTGTCCTAAAGTAGTTTTTCCAATATTGGTAAGTAAGTAAACGCCCCTCTTAACAACCAAAGATTCACAATACTGTTATCAAATGCTTGATATACAGTCCTGACATAATTAATTGCAGAATTAACCAAACACTAGGAGTAATCCCATGAGAATGAGTAAGCTTTTTAGCCAAACAACCTACATTCCTGACAAGGAAGGTGAAAAAGATGCTAGTAGCAACGAGCTAATGCTCAGAGCTGGTTACATCCGTCAGTTAGCTGCTGGTATCTATAGCTACCTACCACTTGCCAAACGTAGTATTAACAAAATCGAAAACATCATCCGTGACGAAATGAATGCCATTGACGGACAAGAAATCACTATGCCTGTTGTACACCCTGCTGAGATCTGGCAGCAAACAGGTCGCTGGTATCAAATCGGTTCTGAAATGAGCCGTTTTCAAGATAGACATAACCGTGACATGGTTCTTGCCATGACACATGAAGAAGTTGTTGCCACACTCGCTAAACAAGAAATTAAGTCCTATAAGCAGCTTCCTGCCATGGTGTACCACCTACAAACCAAATGGCGCGATGAAGGTCGCCCACGCTCTGGCTTAATCCGTGTACGCGAGTTCACTATGAAAGATAGCTACAGCCTAGACAAAGATGAAGAAGGATTAGATAAGCAATACCGTGCTCACTATCAAGCCTACTTCAATATCTTTAATCGCTGCCTGCTACCTAGCATCGCTGTAGGGTCAGATACAGGTATGATGGGCGGTAGTCAAGCCCACGAATACATGTACCTCACTGATATTGGTGAAGATACCTTGCTACTGTGTGATAGTTGTGGCTTTGCTGATAATCAACAAGTTGCTGCTTTCAAAAAGCCGCAAGCTGAAACCGAAGAAGCTAAGCCAATGGAAAAAGTGGCTACGCCAGATACCAATACCATTGCTGCACTAGCGGAACTACTAGATGTTCCTAAATCAAAAACCTCTAAAGCTGTGTTTATGATGGCAACCATTCCTACTGAAGATGGCAAAGACGATTTTGAACAATTCATCTTTGCTGTAGTCCGTGGTGACATGGAAGTAAACGAAACAAAATTGTCCAATGCTGCTGGCGCTAAAAGTATGCGCCCTGCAACCGTTGCAGAAATCGAAGCTATTGGTGGTGTTGCTGGCTACGCTTCACCTGTTGGCATAACAGCAGAAGATATCCAGATTATTGTGGATGACCTTGTACCAGACTCTTCTAACCTTGTAGCTGGTGCAAACGAAGCTGGCTACCACTATATCAACTGTAACTACGGTCGTGACTTTGAAGCTACTTTAGTAACAGACATTGCCTCAGCACAAGAGGGTGATGCTTGCGTCAACTGCGGTAACAGCCTAAAAAGCACTCGTGGTGTCGAAGTGGGTAACATCTTCAAACTAGGTACAAAGTACAGTGCTGCGATTGGCGCACAATTCTTGGATAACAATGGTCGTCAACAACCGATTATCATGGGCTCTTACGGCATTGGGGTAGGTCGCTTGCTTGCTTGTACAGCCGAAGAACATCATGACGAAAAAGGCTTAATCTGGCCTATTAGTGTTGCGCCTTATCATGTTCACCTAGTCGTCTTACCGCATAAAAAAGACCCAAGCATTCTAGAACAAGCTGAGGCGGTTTATGAGGAGCTAAAAGCTAATGGTGTCGAGGTTCTTTTCGATGATCGTGACATCAGCCCAGGTGTTAAGTTCAATGATGCTGACTTGATAGGTATACCTGTTCGTGTGACTATCAGTAGTCGCTCTATCAAAGAAGGTGGCAGTGAATTCAAACTACGTCGTGACGCCGAGGCTGAAATGATTCCAATTGCAGATGTAGCAGGAAAAGTTGATGCGTCTCTCAAGATGCTATGGCAAGAAATTGATAATGGCATTGTGACTGTGGATATGAACTTTTAGTATCTGTAAAGAGCAACAGCTATAAAAATAGTAAGGCATTTCCCCACAAGGAAATGCCTTTTTTGTGGCGTGGATTAAAGAATAATCTAGCTTCAGCTTTTCGTAGCATGGTGCTGTGCCTGCGGATTTTTGTGAACGCTTTTATTCTGATGGGATGTACTTGGCTTAACTACAGGTTTGTGTATTTTATGTATATATGGGCACAGCCGTGCTACTCGTAGCTTGCTGAGTTAGAAGGAAAAAGCTTTGAATAGGCTGTGGGTATGATGATGCATGTTGAACGTCCTAAGCCTAAGAAAAAAACTACTAAAAAGACTAAATAATCGTATCTTGTGCAAAAACAAGTATACTGAACCCTATGTTATGGATTTCAGGACAACTCTTAGGATTTTTACTTGGGACAGCAGCAAGTGTGGCTTGTTTCTTTCTATTGTTGCAAGTAAAACCTCGCATTGCTATTTCTTCACAAATAGCACACTCTCCACAGAACGACACATTAAAATTCAGGATAAGCAATCAGTCAAGAAATAGGCAAATTACTGACATTGAAATAAGGGTGATTGTTTTTGAACGTAGGTTAATGGAGGACGGTATTGGGAACTTAATGTTTCGGCGCTATGCCCCTGAGATAAATACGAGTGTCATACGCGGTATGAGTGGATATAGCAAAAAAAATAGAGCTTGGGAACTTCAAAATGGTCATAGAATAGTAATCTCAAATGCAAGAAAAGTTATAGATTTACTTTCAGAGGAAGATAAGGACGTGCGCTTGGTCGTCACACTGTCTGCGGTAGATGGATTATCTCAAACAAAAATAGTCAAAAGAGAAACCTATTCACTTACAGACGTACTCGAAGGTGATTTTACTTCTCAAGGCATGGAAATTAAACCTGTATAAACTGTCGCAACATAATTACAATTAAGCACTTGAAAGCGCAGAAACTTACAATTCTATATCTGGGTCACATAAGTAAGTAAGTCAGTAGTTCCCTTAAAGAATAATCTAGCTTTGGTTTTTCGTAGCGTGGTGCTGTGCCCACGGATTTTTGTGAACGCTTTTATTTTGATAGGATGTGCTTGGTTTAACTACAGTTTTGCGTATTTTCTGTATATATGGGAACAGCCCATGCTATGCTTGCTTGAATTGATAATGCAAGTTATATTTTTTTTGGCCTAACACCTACGTAGTAAAGAAAGCTTCTCAAATATAATGTAGGTGACATTCCTAAATTTTCATCTATAGGTATCAAGGTCAAATCATGAGCATTATTTCTTGCATATTGCTGCTTTAAAAAATACTCCTCTCTCATATTTTTCCATATCTCTTCTGCATCAAGAATATCAAGCTCTAAAATAGAATCAAAATAGTCATCTTCATAAACATCTATTGCAATGTGATATTCAGGCAAGTAAAAATCAAAAACGGCTACTTCACCACCTTCTTGGAATATCCATTGGATCTCTTCATATTCAAATCTGGTTAAGTAGTCTATTTCAGGGATAAAACCATATTCATTTTCTAAAAGATTTCGTACTTCATTGCGTAAACCTTTTTTTGAAAAGTAGCTAATTTTACTCTCAAGTCTTTTGTTCTCAAAATCTGTCCAATAACTATCAAGATTTGCTAATTTGAAAGGGTTTTCTTTCTCTGTTTTTTTTGGCTTTTCTATTTCAACCACAACACTAGCAAGCCATTCTTTTAACGGCTGAAACTTGAACCTATTAGTTTCAAATAAACTCATCAAAAAACCATACGCATCATTTGGCTTAACATCTATCTTATAGCCGCCATTAATACGTAAAAAACCATCAGTTACAGCAAAAGCTGTTCGCTTATTCCCATCTACAAAAGGATGATTTATAGCAAGACTTTCAAAAAGTGCAGTAGCTTCCTCAATAAGACCTTCATAATAACCATTTTGAGGACGTGCTAAAGCTGCTAAAATAGCACCTTCATCACGTATACCATAAGCACCACCATACTTTTCTATCTGAAAAGCATGTGTGTCTAAAACATCTTGTATTGTTGGATAGTAAAACACTACTGAGCTAATAAACGATAAAGCTCATCATTATCTTCTGCACTGTCTTTAACATGATCAAGAAATGATTTAGCTGGTGTTTCTGTAGTTTCTGTAGTACTTTCTAAGGTTTTTACGTCAACTGAATCAGTTCCTACTTTTTCAGTAGCTATATCAATATTAGTGTCTTTTTCTGTATTTTTTGGTACAGTCATTATAGGAAACTCCTAATTAAGAGTATACAATTAATTTTAGAAGATTGTTAACTTTTACCACAATAACATTATGGATACTGTAAAAACCAAATTTAAAGGGCTAGCACATTAACATGCTAGCCCTTCTTTTATTGCAATAGTAAAGATTTGTTTACGCCTTAGCAACCTTCGGCTTAGCCCCAGAACTCCGCTGAATCCACCAGTGCTGACCTACTTGCACCGCCATATTAGTAACCAAATACAGAAGAACACCCGCAGGGAATCTGAAGAGGATAAATGCAAAAACAAGGTTCATGATAAGTTGCTGCTGCAAGCTTTGAGGATTACCTTTAGCCATCAACAAGCTCTGCCCCACCATAATCAATACG
>CALDTA010000374.1:0-4286 GCA_937924455.1 uncultured Deinococcales bacterium | reverse complement strand
GGCGCACAAATCAGCACTTCATGGTGAGCTTCTAAGGTTGCCATCATCGCCCCAAATAGAACCTGCTTAGCGCCATTGGAAATAATGATTTCATCTGCTTGAAACTCTAGATTGTTTTCTCGTTTAAACTTTTCAATCACTGCTGCTTTAAGCGCTGCCGTCCCCCCTGTTGGTGGGTAGCGAGTCTGCCCTGCTTTAGCAGCTTCATGTGCAGCCTCGATTACATGTGCTGGTGTATCAAAATCAGGCTCACCAAGACCAAGGTCTATCACAGACTTTCCCTCAGCTCGCATTGCTTTAGCTTTTAAACTAATACCTGCTGACGCTGAAGATTGCACATTGCCTAAACGACTCATCATAAAACGATTTGATGCAAAATTAGTTGAACTCATAATCGCTACTCTAAAACAAAAAAACTGCCTCAGCAATGGAATTGCACGAGGCAGTTTTATTTTAAGATTTGATTGCTAGTCAACTAACAGTCTACTAGCAATCTACTAAATGCTAGATACAAAGTATCAATCAATATATGTATCTGGAATACCATCGCCACCAAAAACCTGTGACAACAATCCATACATCTGGTCAGCACCAAGGTTTTCGCCCAAGAAACTGCGTTGGTCATTTAACCAAAGCTCATAGTGTAAGTGTGGTTCGTCTTGAACACCATTAGCTGCTTCCTCTGTACCAGAGTTTCCAATAAAGCCGATGGTTTGTCCTTGCGATACCACATCGCCAAGCGCAAGGTCATCAACGGCAGTTGTGAGGTGAGCATAACGAGATATGTAGCCTCCTGGATGCTCAATCCAAACCTGACGACCACGTAACTTATCAAGCGTTTCAGGTGGTGTGATTGGGCGAATGCTCGCTTCGTTGATGATGTTGGCATACTCCAACGGAGACATTTCGATATAGCCATGATCCACACGTGTCACGACACCAGAAGCAACTGCAATTACAGGAGTACCGTAATCGATACCTACACCTACATTGTAATTAAAGAAATCATAGCCTTCATGGATACCATTTCGGTAAGCTCTTGGTGCATTTGGCAAATGGTTCAGCCTTGAGCTAAATTTTGCGCCACTCACTGGCACAATGTAACCACTAGGCCAAGTTGGGTTAAACGGGGTTGTAGTTAAGTGCTCGAGCCTGTCATACACCCTCGTCCGAGCGAGTATCCCATTCTCACCTGCCAAGTCATAAACCGAACGACCTTCAGCATCTCGTATCGTCGGATCAGCCCCTGCATTGAGAAGCGCCAAGACAATCTCTGGATTATTGTTATCCTTTGCTGCATGCATCAGTGGCGTTCTACCATCATCTGATTGCACATTCAGCGAAGCTCCAGAGTTTACGAGTTCAAAAATAACTCTTGGATCATTCGTTCCAGATGCTGCATACATAAGTGGTGTCTTACCATCTCTATCTTGTACAGCTAGGTTTACATCGCTTGCAAGGCTTTCACGCACTTGCTCAAGTGTTCCAGTTTGTAATACTTCAAAGAAATCCTGTGTCTGAGTTGCTACACGATTTCCACCATTTCTACCTAGATTCGCATCAAACTTAATTAAGTCAAGCTGCCAAAGTGCAACAAAGGCAGCGGCTAAAAACAATATAATTACTGCTACGGCACGCATAATTACAGCTTACCTAACTTTCTTGTGAAAGATTGTCCTACTTTGGGTGCATCCGCAAATTGGAAGAAAAATAAATCTTTATCTAGTTGTGGAACACATAACATATTCGATACAAATGCACCTTTGCAGTTTTTTCCACTACCTTCCAAAAACATGCCATACCTGCTTATCCTATAAATCATAAATTCCTCCGTATACTCAAAACTATGCTCAAAACCCGAACCTGATTCTAATTTTTAACTATCTCCATATAATGACCCCATTCTCCTGACAATTCTCCTGACAATTTTTTAACAATGTTTTAGGTACTTTATGTACTAAGAATATACTCTAACTTGTAACAGCATATTTATTGCTTATGAGATTATGCTATCGGATCATAACACAACTTACACAACTTACACATAGTAATTAAACTACCCTCATATCACAAGCTATGAACACCTTTAGCAATTTGCTCTTTGCAGCCTAAAAGCAGTTCGATACCATACGACATTATGTCAGACCCTTCATCAGACCGTTTAACCGTCGCAATCGTAGGTGCATCAGGCTATGCAGGTGGAGAATTTCTTCGTCTAGCGCTTGGTCACCCAAACCTTGAAGTCACACAAATCACGAGTGAACGCTATGCCAAACAACCTGTTCACATCGTTCACCCGAATCTACGTGGTGCAAGTAAATTACGCTTTAGCTCAATCAAAGACCTTAAAGCAGCAGACATCATGGTCCTTGGTTTACCACACAAGCACTCAGCAGAAAAGTTTGAAGAATTTGCTAGCTTAAGCTCTACCATCATTGACCTAGCTGCTGATTTTCGCATCAAAGACCCTGCTGTTTACGAAAAGTATTATGGCGAAGCACATCCACGTCCTGAACTGCTCGAAAAATTTGTTTATGGCAACCCAGAACTTCACCGTGAAGACTTAAAAGGTGCTTCTTATATCTGTGGTGCTGGTTGCATCGCTACAGCGACAATCCTTGGACTTTACCCTCTCCTTAAACACGCAGTACCTGCAAAAGGAGATATCATCGTTGAGGCAAAAATTGGTTCTTCAGCAGCAGGTAACCGCCCAAGTGAGGCAGGACATCATCCTGAGCGAATGGGCGTTGTTCGCACCTATTCTGCAACAGGTCACAGACACACGGCAGAAGCCATGCAAGAACTGCCTGGTAACTTCCCAATTCACCTCACTGCTACCGCTGTTGAGCGCATCAGAGGTATTCTTGCTACCTCACATGTCTTTTTACCAGATGGCTACAGCGATAAAGATGTGATGGCAGCTTACCGAGAAGAATATGCCGATGAACCTTTTATCCGAATAGTTAACGTGAAAAAAGGCATCCACAGAGTGCCCGATCCAAAAATCTTGGATGGTACAAACTTCTGTGATATTGGTTTTTCTGTTGATAATGAAACAGGTCGGGTCGTGGTTATGAGTGCTATTGATAACCTTGTTAAGGGCACAGCGGGTCACGCAATGCAATCCTTGAATATCAGTAAAGGTTGGGATGAAACACTGGGTCTTGGCTTCATTGGTTTACATCCATAAAACAAAACACCCTAAAAAGCTTTTCGAAAAGGCTGTGCAATTTATGAGCGCAGCCTTTTTTATTTGTACAGCCTTTTTTAGGCATGTATCCCCTTCGCATACGGAAAGAATTAATTGTATGATTCTTTTATGTTTTGGGAACATTTACGAACGGCTGCATACATCATAATGCTAGGCGTTATTTCAAGTCTACTAGGTGCTGCTATATGGAATTATGCAGCGAACGACAGTTTTAATAGCTTCATAGCATTTTTTAAAGATTGGGAAGCTATTTACTACGTATTTTGGTCGGTTGTAGCTTTTCCGTTTTTTGCTTATGGGATATTGGCTTGGAGACAAGTTTTTGGTAAAAAAACCGATTCAGATTTAAACGCTGTGTTAGGTGTGGATAACATTCTTACTGCTGAAGGTGTAATCGGACCAAGTAAGATAGAACCAGAGAAAAATGCTGGTAATTTTGGTGTAACAATCACTTCATTGATGATGAGGACTCAAATTCAAGTGAGCCAAGATAAAAATACACTGACTACTGACACGAAACGTAGACGTGTAATGCCCAATCTTGTCAATGAAGGTGCTGAAAAACCAGACACAAACTTTATAGCAGTAGCTTTTTCGTTTAATAAAAGAGTCTTAGGTGAATTTGAATGCGAAGTCCTTGACTTAACCACAGGGAGGGCACTACAGATTGTAGAAACAAGACATGCTCAAGGCTACGGTTTAACCTTTATCTGTATTGCAAACCACCCTGCGAATAGGATAAAAGCCAAGCTAAGAGTTAACATTTAGGAGGTTAATATGACACTAAAAGAAGCAATAGCAACAAACAACCTAGACCAATTCATAGAAGAACATAAAGACGACCCACAAGGTAACCTCGATATGTTCAATAAGATTTTGAATAGTGCTATCAAGCCTCAAAAGAAGAAATCAACTCGGAAAACATCATCTCAGGTTCTTGACGACGATTCCAACGATACTCAAACTCCTTTGAATAAGCCTGTAGATACTTAGGTGTAACTGAGATATGTGTTGAGTTGATTGAACGCTTTACATAGCCCCAATAACATTCAAGTGTGTTTGTGTGGGTATCTCC
>CALDTA010000373.1:0-8479 GCA_937924455.1 uncultured Deinococcales bacterium | reverse complement strand
CACGCAGAAGGTCGCGAGTTCAAGTCTCGTCCGGGTCGCCATTTGGCCAGATAGCTCAGTTGGTAGAGCATACGACTGAAAATCGTAGTGTCGGCGGTTCAATCCCGCCTCTGGCCACCAATCTAAACACCGTCTAGGACAGCGTTCTTAGATGGTGTTTTTTATTTTACCGTAACCCCTTATCTCTATCCCAAAACACTGTAAACCCCTGTAACACTCAGGGCAAACGCATCAAAATCTAAGAGTATCAATGTAGTATGCTTTTAGCTGTCTATGTCTAGGACGCTATTCTTACAATAAGAATCATGGTTGTACTAGGCAGAATATGGACTTAAATGTGAAGGGGACAGGCAGTAAACATCCTTATACTTCTTGATAATTCCGTCTATGACGCAAAATTTGGTGCGTTTACCCTGCACACTGAGTGGCTTTATTCCTACTCGCTACAAAGCTCGCCGATTAACTGCTGTCGCAGTTAATCGTAGAATTGCTTTATCTTTTAGTCCTTAAAATATACTGCTGTCAAAATCAACTTG
The DNA here is from genome assembly GCA_937924455.1 of uncultured Deinococcales bacterium. GTDB lineage: Bacteria > Deinococcota > Deinococci > Deinococcales > Trueperaceae > CALGZD01. The sequence goes on along the minus strand of CALDTA010000373.1, from coordinate 7,943 downwards.
CTCAATAGGCTTTTTACATAACTTTGCAGATACATTCCCTTGTGAAAACAATGGGGCATCTATTAGCAAAATATCTGTCAAATACGTCGCATCTTGTTGAGGAAGTTCATAAAAGTACTTACCGTTATTTCGGAGTCTTTCATCACGGTTAATGACTTCAACATACCTGCTTCCATCGGCATAAATATACATGAGTTTAAAATTCGTAACAGAAAGGTCATCAAACTGTAGTTGCGTATAATAACTGTTACCTTTGATCTCAGTATTTTGATTCTTGAGAAGATGTAAATAAGCCTGTTCGCCTTGGCTGGATACTTGAAGTACCTGCAGTGCTTGAGGTGCTTGAGGTGCTTGAACATACACATTGCCACTTCTAGTTCCTGAACCACTTCTAGCTTCTGAAGTAGGAAACGGTCTATCTACCCTATCTAAACTATCTAACAGGGCAATATCTCTTACAGTCTGAGGAATGACCACTAAATCTCCAGCACACGAACCATAGAGTGTTGGGATAACTTCTTTATACGCTCTAGGATTATTCAATTCGTTAAGTAACCAAAAAGGCGCTTCCCATATGGCTATCTGAGGATAGTCTTCTTCTAAGTTCAAGAAGTAACTTAACAGTGATTGCCACACACCACCTGCAATGATTGAATGATTAATTACATCTACATCTAATTCAAAACTTAAAAAATCATCAAAATCTACACTTCCACTATAGCTTGTCCCCCACAGTGGAATTGATAAACTATCAGCATCGCTGAGCATAGTACTATTTGGATTCGTGACACGATATATTTTTTGTAGGTCTGTTGATATCTCTAAAGGACCACACATTGCCGTTACATAACCTAAGATATCGGATTGTCTTTCTCTACGTTCGGTTAATTCAATGTTATAAAGATCTGTAGTTGACGCCATGCTTTGAAATGAATCTAGTTCAGTAATGACTTCACTTACCGCTTTTGCAACTAACGCAGCCCCATTTGAATTCCAATGGGTATCTTTTTGAAATGTATAATCGACATCTGCTTTCCTGTTTAAATGTATATAATCAAGAAGATGCTCAGTTTCTAAACCTGAACGCTGCAACATGTCTATTGTTTTTGTATAAGCCTCACTAGCTTGTTGATAGTCGAAGTAATATGAGACATCCCCACCAGATTTACCCCCACCAAATTTACCCCCACCAAACGTACCACTATCTAGTTTTTCACTACTCAATTTTTCACTATGAATTGTTGCTCTAGACGGTACATTGACAAATACAACCTCAACACCCAAGAAATCAAAGGTTTCTATTAACTCTTGCAGTCTATTTGTGCTTTCTATTTTGACAGAAACGGCAAGGTTTGGGATTGCGAATAGCCAATTATCTTGACCTTGAAACACCACGTTTTTAACTTCGTCACAAATATCGACATTCGCAACACTGGCATTAGCAACATTAACACTAGCGTTTGTCTTCCCCTGAGCCATACTGACATGAACTATAAACAGTAATACCATTACTGATATGCGATATAAACATTTCTTAATCAACATGCAGCAAGCAGTATAACTTTAACGCAACAAGGAAATGTTTAAGAGATTCTCATTATCTTTCAATGATTTCTTAGTCTAATTTTAATTAATTGACTCATGCAAGTCATTGACTTTATCAGCATCATTTCAAAGCTTGATAGACACACAACCTAGTGATGCCGAGTCCGACAATATCACTAATTAAGTAACCAGCTAAAAGCGGAATGTGCTCAGGCACATTCCGCTTCATAGTTAGATTTTTAAAATCAGAACAGCTTACGATAGCGTTTCCACAATTAACTGACTTAGGTCAGTTAATCGGCGATGTAGATGTCTGTGAAAACCACACAGTGCGAGTCGGAACGAACTCATTTAGCATAGGTCAATATAGCATAGGTCAATATTACGTGGAAACACTAGAATTAATGAATTAAGCAGAATTGGTATGACAGTCTGATTAAGACGCCAAAAAAGCGGTTGTGATGGACATCCATCACAACCGCTTAAACTTAATTCAGCTTCAAGTTATTTAATTTCTAACTAGGCTACAATTTCTATAGGTCGCATTTCCTTCAGTATAGAAACTCACAGCCACGTACGCTGTATTGCTTGGTGTTGTCAGCGATACACTTTGTGTTGTCGCTGAAGTTGTGATTGGTGTAAAGTTCTGTGAAATACTCTGCCAATTACTATCCAAAGCACTGAGAATGAGCGTACTCCAAACAGGGCTTGTCGTATTACCATTACACGATAGTGTATAGCTACCACCTGCAGTAGCAGGAGCAGTTTGGAAAACACATGCACCTGTAGACAGATTCAAGTTACCACCACTGATTGAGAAGTTATTTGGATCTGCACAGTTATTCCAACCACCTTGGGTATCAAAACTTGCATTCTGCAAGAGGTTACCTGATGTTGGTGGATCAGGATTAGGTGGTGGGCTCGAGCCCACACTAAGCGTACAACCACTATAATTCGCTGCCCCTTCACTATAGAAGGTAACACCTACATAAGCTGCATTACTTGGTGCAGTCAGTGACGAACTAGTATTACCATTTGAAGGCGTAATATTCTTGATATCTTGACTGATTGCTTGAAAGCTACTATTGAGCATACTCAAGGTCACACTGTTCCAAGCTGAACCAGTATTGCTCCCAGAGCAAGCAAGGCTATAGCTTGTACCAGGTGTTGCAGCTATTGTTTGATACACACATGCACCAGTATTAACATTTAACCTGCTACCACTGATGCTATAACTAGCACTGTTACCACAATTTAACCAACCTGCAGTACCATCAAAACCACCATTAACCAAGCTATTGTCACCTGTTGGTGGCGGTGGTGGTGGGTCTGGGTCTGGATCAGGCGGTGGCGTACCAGACGTTACCAAGCTACAGTTACTGTAGTTTGCTGTTCCCTCACTGTAAAAAGTCACCGCAGCATAGGTTGTACCCGCTGGTGCTTGGAGAGAAGCATTCAGTGCTGCAAAACTTGTGTTGGTATTTGAAACAGAATCTTGCGTGATTGGACTCCAACTGCTGTTTAGCATACTTAAAGTCATACTATTAAAGCTCGAGCCTACCCGACGACCATTACAGCTCAAACTATAGGTTGTTCCTGGCGTAGCAGCAACTGTCTGATACACACAACCACCATTTGACAGATTGAGATTACCACCACTAATAGTAAAGCTACTGCTATTACCACAGTTTAACCAACTACTCGAAGTATCAAAACTTGGATTCTGTAAAAGATTACCTGTTGTAGGTGGATCTGGATCAGGATCTGGGTCAGGCGGTGGCGGGGTTGTACCAGTATTTACACGAATTGTTGGTCCTGATGAGTGCCACAGATTGTCACCTTCAGACGATAAGTGACGCATGTGCGATACATACCAAAAAACAATATCTGCACCATTGATATTTTCACCGTTGTTAAAGCGGTTACCAATTTCACCTCTAGCGCCACCAGTCCAGCGACCAACTTCAGCACTATTATAGGCTCTAACAGCAACATCCGTATTTGAAAAGCTATCACGTACGCCATCATCAGCACTCGAAACTACAGTGACACTATCACCTGTTCGCGTATCTTTGATATCCCAAGTTTGAGATGCACCACGTACATCATTAAATTCTGTAGTGCGAAGGCTCGTACCATTTACTAAGACTTGATCATTGCTTGAATCACCAATGTCAAAATCAAAAAGCCAGTGTGAATGGTGACTATGATCAACTCTACATTGCAAACCACGACTATACATTCTAGTTTCAATTGTGTCTTCACCAAAGTAGTAAACTTGATACATTTGATATTCACCAATTTGTGAATTTCCACCAAGCTCTAATTTTTCTTCACCATCTTGGAAAAAAGTACGCTGACAAACCCGTTGACCATTACACTCGGCACTAGGTGTGCCTGGATCATTTGCACTAATCGTACCTGCACGGAATGTACCTGAACTAAGAATATCTGCATATGGACCACAAACATCATTATCATATTCTACACGCACAACTGGGAAACTAGCCTTATCTAGAATCTTTTTGCCATTGTGACGAACATTTTGCAACACGATACCTGAAGAATCTGTACCAATACCCCAGTCAAACTGCCAATTGTTCCATGTCACCGAGCCTTGTGCAAAAGCACTGCCAAGTAGACCACTGAGACTTACTAATAAGACAATCAAAGAAATTTTCTTAAGTATTTTTGACATCTTACTCTCCCTCATATCCTTTGATTGGACCACTCTCAACCACTTGGCTGTTTGTTAAATCAACCCATGCAGCATAGTCTGGTAAAGAACCATTGCCCTGACCTACAGTGACGTAAATCATGCGAACATTGTGGAAGGATTTCTCTGCATCTCTTCTTGGAAAAGTGAGCATGGCATGTGCATTGAGCGTTGCAGCATCAGCAAATCCTTGATCTACAAGTGCAGCTCGAGCTAAGGTTTTAGCTCTTCTAATATCTTCAGCACCTTCTGGGAATTGATAATCATCCGCAGCAAATACTTCATGACGCACACTGTTGTCCTGCTTTATTGACGCAACTACTGTGACATTATTGCTGTAACTAAAAAATATTACTTCAGGACGTAAGTTACCGCCCTTATCTCTAGCAATATTTGTGTCAAGTAATGTGTAGTCATTACCTAAAGCAGCAATCACATCTACATTACTCATAACAGCAGCTTCAATCTCTGCATCTTGCATATTTCGCAAGCTTTGAGGCGCAAAGTTACCTGCTACTATGCCAATTTTTTCCATACTGGCTGGTTGAGGCGGCCAAGTTCCGAAAGAACCTGAAGCGTTTACTTGCGTACCATCATGTTGACCATGACTATGACCATCTGTCGTTGAGGTTCTTTGACAGGCAACAAAAATAAATACGCAACTGGCTATAACTAGCCAAAGTTTTAATTGCTTCATTGTCATCTCCTAATAGATTTTGTTTAGAATCTAGCTACCTAAGATATAAGCAAGATAAAATCTGCAATGTATTCATTACTTACGAATTAACTATTGGTTACTAGACTATTTCCAACATAACTATTATGGGAGCTTAAAGGTACTTTATTTAGGAGAAAATCATAAGGAAGGCGTTTAGACGACTCTCATTAGCAAAGAATTAAAACCAATCCATAAGAATCAAAAAATATGCACTTACGGGTTCTCGGTTTAAAATTCTCGGTTTAAAATTCTTGGCTCAAAAATTCTCGATCTCACGCCACGCTTACACACAAGCATGAGTACCCCACAACAATAACTATGGAATTATGAAAAAATTGTATGGGCTGTTTATATCAACTTAGTTTGAAATGACCTAAGACCTCTTCAACAATCACTTCAGGCTTTTGTTCTACAGAAATACGCAGTACGCCTTTTTCTTCTGGTTCTTCAAGTACATCAAATTGACTCTTCAACATATCAGCTTTCATATAATGTCCTTGGCGCTCTTGCATTCTCTTCCAAATCGTATCAAAGTCCCCATATAAGTAAACTGTTGCCAAGCCTTCTTGGCGAAGTATGGACCGATAACTTTCTTTTAATGCCGAGCAAGCTAGCGTACTTGGCTTGCCACTTTTTATGTTATCCTTTATAAGGTCCCGTAGTATTTCTAACCAAGGTAAACGGTCAGTATCATTAAGTGGTGTTCCTGACGCCATTTTGTCTACGTTAGCCTGTGGATGATAATCATCAGCATCAAAATATTCCCAACCAAGTTTTTGCGCTAAGGCTTCTGCAACTGTGCTTTTTCCAGAACCAGAAACACCCATGACCAATATTGCTTTTACGTCCGAGCTAGACATATTAATTACTCTCTGACCCTGTAAAGCATCTCACCAGCACGTTCCACCAAAAGAAGCCCCTCATCTTCTCTATCTCGCCAATCTTCGGGGTCTATGGTTCTATAATCTCGATACCCTAAATTGATAAGTTCACAAACCTCTTCTGAAATCTGCGTTGCCAACGTTACTTGAATACGTGGCACTTCCACCCCAGTTTCACCAGAACCTAATTCACCAGAACCTAATTCAAAAGTACCCTTACCCTTCACATGGGTCGAGTGTGCCAGCGTCGTCCAGTGAATATCTTTAAATTTATCCCACTGTTTCACAAAATAATCTCGCACATGATAGCCAACTGCCTTGATTTCTTCACCATGCACAATGCTCACTTCTTTAAGATGAGGTGCATAAATAATCACTTCACCACCATCAGCAATAACTGCTTCTGTTTTATACATCGCTTTAGCAGCCGTCCACAAATCTTCATACATGGTTGATGGCATAGATAAAACACTTTTCATAGCTTTCGGTTTATAGATTATATTGAGTTCTGCACTCAGGTCAGAAGCAGCTTCCCAAGACTCAATGAGCTCACCAATATACATACCGTGCAACTCTTTGCCTTTCATGACCAGCTTTAAGCTAATCAGTGGCAAGGCATCGGTAACAAAGGTTGCACCACGGTGCAAAACACGCCTGACAGCCGTATCTTTAACCCCAATAGTGTCATAGCTTGTCGAAAGCGCACCTAACCAGTGGGTACTGTCAATGATTTCATGCCCTGCAATACCTGGAAAAAGATACTTTGCCCCACCAGAAAAACCTGCAACCTCATGAGGAAAGACTGGTCCACATATGAGGAGTTGGTCATAGTCATAAATCATTTTATTGAGGTTAATAGGTGTTTCTACATTGACAAAACCATCAGTTAAGCTTGTCATCTCTTCACTAGAAATCGTACCGACAACGGTCAATTGCTCAGGATTATCCCATGCATGGTTATACACATCTGATTTTGGAAAGTGTTTTTTTCTGTCAGCTAAGGACACACCAACAAGTTTCTCAATAGCCTCTTCACTCATGGCACGGTGTGTGCCAAGTGCTATCAGGTAATCTAACCTTGCCACCTCATCACCCAATTGTTCATAGAGCAATCTAAAAATTAATGGGATGGGTGCGCTACGTGTGCCGTCTGGAATAATCACCAAAACACGTTTTTGACTTAAGTCAACTTTCGAAAATGCTTTTTGAATGAGTGCTTTGGCTTCAGCACCAGTGAGTTGTTTATCTATATAGCCATTACCAACAAGCTCTATCATTATTAAATCCCACCAAAAGCTGAGTAACCACCATCAACTGGTACGACGATGCCTGTCACAAATTTACTGGCATCACTGGCTAACCAAACTGCTGTACCAATAAGTTCTTCAGATTCACCAAATCGTCTCATAGGTGTGTGGTCAATAATTTGCTGACCTCTAGGTGTCAAACTGTCATCTTCATTGAGTAAAAAAGAACGGTTTTGTTCCCCAACAAAAAAGCCTGGTGCTATGGCATTGACCCGTAAACCCGCACCGTGTTTCTCGGCTAAATCAACGGCCAGCCATTTTGTAAAATTATCAATTGCGGCTTTTGCTGCTGCGTAGCCAATCACTCTTGTTAGTGGTTTTTGCGCTGCCATTGAAGAAATGTTGATGATTGAGCCAGAGCCAGACTTGATCATCGCTTCACCAAAAACTTGAGAAGGTAGCACACTACCGTTCATGTTGAGCTTCATAACGTCACTTAGAGCGTCTTGTTTTAAATCAAAAAAAGTTAGGTCACCTACTACAGTTGCTTCTGGCATGTTGCCCCCTGCTGCGTTGATTAGGATATCTATGCGATCAGTTTGAGCTAGAAGGTGGGCTCGAGCCTCCTCTAACCCTTCCCTATCAAGCACATCGGCAGGAAGTCCAATCCCTTTGAAACCTTCAGCATTTAAGTATTCTGCAAGCTCTTTTGCCTTTGCCTCACGCCTGCCTAATATCCCTACAGTTGCACCAGCCTGTGCTAAACCCTTTGCCATAGCACCACCAAGCACACCTGTAGCACCTGTAACAACTGCTGTTTTACCTTCTAAAGAAAA
>CALDTA010000372.1:0-13026 GCA_937924455.1 uncultured Deinococcales bacterium | reverse complement strand
ACTAGGCGTACTACTACCAGCTAAAGCCTCTAAAGTTGGTTTATTAACAGGGTTGTTAGCAAGTTGACTATCTGGCAATTCACCACAGGCAGTCACAAATACTAATAACAGCAAAAAACAATATACAAAGATTTCCTTCAACCGAAACATGTTGCCCCCCAACAATGTTTGTCTATCTTTCATTTCAAACACCACCCATTTACACTCACCCGTAATTGATACCTAGTTGATACCTAGTAACCGACAAAGCTCCTTATGTCATCGTTAACGTATTGCCAAATGTACTTGGTTAAACGTACTTAGATACAGTACGTTTTCTGTTTTTTATGTACCGCAAAAAAGACATAAGGAAGACATAGGGAAGATTAAAGCAGATAGATGCAAGGTAATTGTTAGGGAAATACTTTTACTCAAAATAGTTTGACCGATTACTCATTAGAGCTGTTCTGAAATAGTTCGAAAATATATGTAGAGCTATCATTTGCTCAACCATATTCTGTATCTAATAATCCGTGAGTTACCTCTAGATATCTCCATAAAAATAACATCAGACTAAGCTATGAATATAAACGGAATTGGTATAAGGCTTAGCCCTCACTCAAAAATTGGGAGAGGGGAGAAAAACACAAGCTTTTGGTTACTTGTTTAGTTCTCCTCTCCCAAGCTTGGGAGAGGCGTTAGAGGTGAGGGTTGGAAAAAAACAGTAATCATGCACCAGTTTTTATTTCAGAACAAGTCTATTAGCTAAAAATTGTTACAGCGCTTATGCAGCGGCTTCCAAAACTCTACCTTTTACTGTAGTGAAAGGCTCGAGCTTCATGTCTAACCCAACATCAGCATCTTCAATAACAACATTCGGTGGAATTTCAACACCAGCACGAACAACACTATTACCCTTAATCCAAACATTCGGGTGAATTACAACATCATTTTCAATGATAGCCGTATCATCAATATAAATGCTGTGTGGATCAATCATCGTCACACCAGAGACCATCCACTCATCACGAACTCGCTGACGCAAAATGCCATCAATATCCGCAAGCTGTCTGCGATCATTCACACCCATTAGCTCGTTTGGATCATCAACAAGTACAGGTTGCACAGATTTACCTGCACGGATATATATATCAACTAAGTCGGTGATGTAATATTCACCAGAAGCATTATCATTATTGATTTGCTGACCAAGTTCAAAAACATTTGCATCAAAAATGTAAATACCAGGGTTTACTTCAGTGATAGCACGTTCTTCATCGGTAGCATCTTTGTGCTCAACGATTTTAGCAACGCTGCCATCCGCACTACGTACAATACGTCCATAACCATAAGGGTCTTCAAGGTTGCAGATAAGCATACTCATACCCGCACCTGAATCATTCTGTGTCGTTGTAAGGTCACTCAAGGTTTCATGACGCAAAAGTGGTCCGTCACCGTTGAGTACCATGACATTGCCAGAAAAATCTTTTAAAGCTTCTTGGCAAGATAGCAAAGCATGACCTGTACCAAGCTGCTCAGTTTGCATAACAAAATCCACTGGTAAGTGAGAAAGCGTCTCTCGTGCAACCTCTGCCCCATGACCGATGATGACGATGATGCGTTCGGGCTCGAGCTTTTGTGATGCCCTAATCACATGCTCTACCAGAGGACGCCCCGCTGCTTTGTGTAGGGGTTTAGGAAGCTTAGATTTCATGCGGGTTCCCATGCCCGCAGCCAATATAACAACTGCTAGGGGTTTACTCATATTTACAACCTTAATCCAATCTCTCTAATTAGTTTCTTATCCTAAATTTGATATTGCCTTAATTTTTTCTTTTTCTGAGGCTATCGTAAAAAAGCCAAAGAACAACTCTTTTTGAACAAACGTCATCATCCAAACAGTCTAAAAGCAATACAACACTTTAGTATTAAAACTAAATACACTTTCACAAACATTACAGCTTGCTAAAATACTGCCCGACTAATAATTTTAAGTCGGGCAGTGAAAGTTATTTACTATTATCAGGTTGCATCGTTGCCAAAACATAAATGGCAATCAGTACAATCGGTATGCTCGCAATCTGCGTAAGGGTCAGTAAACCAACCCCAATCTTATCTACCCCTTCTGAAAGAAAGAGATTCCAGAAAATAGGGTTATCTCTAAAAGGTTCTTCAAGTACTGAACGTAGTACCGAATACCACAAGATAAACTGCCAAAAAGCAAACCCAGGTGTGCGACTACTACGATAAGCCCATAGGATAATAAATATCAAAATAAAACCAACAATCGCACCATAAAGCTGCGTCAAATGCACTGGTCCACGAAGAATTTCTCCACCTTGAGCAACACATTCACCAAAGTAAACAGAGACCTCTGATCCTAAACTACATGTACCAGGGTAAGCACTCCACAAATCAGGTGTAAAAATGCGCTTTCCTAATTCACCAAAAGTAGCAGTGCCAGGCTCAGGCCAAGTAAAACCAATTGGCCAATTGGTCAACCTGCCTGTTGTATCTGTGCCATTCATAAAGTTGCCTAAGCGTCCACCAATAATCCCAAATGCGCCAGCAGGAACCATCATATCTAAATAAGCCCACATATTCAGCTTGTGAATTCTGGAAAAAATCCATGTCGCAACAACAATCCCCAGAATCCCCCCATGAATGCTGATGCCGCCTTGCCATACTTTAAGAGCATCAAGAGGTCGACCATTTGGACCAAAATAAGGGTCATAACTCGTCAACACATATACTAAACGAGCACCAATAAGCCCTGCAAAAACTAAGTAGAGCAACATATCAAGCAATTTTTCTGGGTCAAGACCACGACGACGTGCCTCGTTCAAGCCCCACATCGCACCGAACAAAACACCAAGCATAATAAATAGTCCATACCAGCGTGGCGTTAGTGGACCAAGTTGAAACCAAATAGGATCCATTCTTCCTCTTCCTTTAGCATGATTGCTAACTAATCATGAATAGTTATGATTTAGTGGTGTATCCCACTAATAGTTGAAAAGCAGCTCTCAATTGATGATTAGCCTATATAAGTAACAGTAGGACACACCTTTAAGTGACAGTAGGACATACCTTGGAAGTTTTTCAAAAAAAGAAACACTTCTATGTAGGCTACTGACCGTTTCCAAACTTGAACAGGAAACACCTGCAATTCAGTTAAAAAGTTTTGAAATATTCAAATCCTTATACCCATACACTTAGTAATTCTGAGTTAATTCTACAAAAATGCAAACAACATTGCACAAGACATCCTACACTTAACACTGTAGATATTAAGATTATGTAAACATTCAAAACCTTATGAGGTCATTACATTTCACTTCTAGCAGTTCTATCCTATGGAACATCACGTTAAAAGCACACAAAGAACTAACGAACATATTTCAAACGAAACATTCGCATAAGGACTTAGGTAATTTTTTTCGATATGGGTTTTAATACCAATTCCGCTTAAATCCGTTGTAAAGTCTAAACGTGTTTTTAAGTAGTAATTTAGGTAACTAGCGGAATATGGTTGAGCACCTGACGCTTCTAACTTATCCTTTTGCTACATATATTTTCAGACACGGTATAACAACAAAACTAGTGCTTTACCAAGTGAAAATCTAAGGGTGAATAATCTGAAGTCACTATACTATTCTGTACCCGTAAGCTTTTTAGCGTTTAGCGTCCAAAACACACCCTTTTATTATCAGTTATCGCTGTACTAGAACAATCTAGGATACACAATGATTGCAATGACGATAAGAATAGCAGCCTTTATAACTAGCCCCCCCAAGGTGCCTACCAGTGCGCCAACACCTGAACGAATCGCCTCATCCATCTGGCGGTCTGTAATTAATTCGGCTAAAACTGCACCAACAAAAGCACCCACTATAAAACCTAAAGGTGGAAACATAATGATGCCAACAATAGAACCAGCGACACCACCGATTAACCCTGCTTGGCTTGCGCCATAACCTTTAGCACCTAAAGCAGCCGCTGCATAGTCCAATACAAAAGCAAGTACGACAAGTACAGCTACCCAAACTAGTGCAAACAATCCAAAGGTCTGAAATCCAATTAACCATGCAGCTAGTAAAGCACCAAGCGCTGCGATTGGTATATCTGGCAAAACTGGCAATATCATTCCTGCAAAGGCAGCAATCAAAGCCACGGTAAATATTACAAGCGCTAAAACTGTCACTACACCCAGTATATACTTAGTTGAGTCAGGTAGGTTGACTTGCTACTTTTGTTGTAGATAATTATGCAAACTGAGTTAAGTAAGCAGCAGCTTCAGTCAATCCTTCTGAACGTAAACGACATGCTTCTGGTAATACATCTAAGATAGCAGGCAATCCAATTGCAATATGATCAGCTCTATCTGGTAAATTCACAAAAAGCGTTTGCTTACGAAAACCACAGGTTAAGCGAAAAAGAGCTGCCTTTCTATCTTTTCGAAGTAATGCTAAGCGCATTAAATCTACAACACCATAAAGCGACTCTTCTATAACAGCTTGCGTCGCTTCATAAGTTCTATCACGCACATTTAAACCTGTACCACCTGTTGTCAATACCAAATCAACAGGACGTACATCTGCCCACACAAACATTTTTGGGCGAATTTGTGATGCTTGTTGTCCTACGGTCTCATAATCAACCTCTGTATATGGACCTTGCGACAAAATGTTCCTGATTACCTCTGTACGTTCCGCAATTGTGGAACGATGATGTTGTTCTGCATTGGTATCATCACCAACTACAAGTAGTGCTGTTCTAATCGGTGGCCCCTGCCCTACACTTAAATTATTCATACTTCCCTGCCCCTCGTAATCATTTATAAACCGAATAATTCTGTAAGCTTACAAATTAAAGTGACTAAATATGACTCACAACTAAAATTTAATTTAGCCATAGCGCCAATTTAACATCTAGTTAACCCAAAGTAGCAAAAACTGAAGAATAGAAGTTTAAAAGCTAATCATTTTTCTTTAAAGAGCCTTCATATATAACAGGCTATTAGAAACAGACTTATTAGAGACAAGCTGTTAGAAACAAGTTATAGCCACCAGCTTGAGTATTCTTGATAAAATACCAATTCATTTGCGGTACTTACAGCTTTCAATATTGTTGGTTAAACTCAACCCTAAATATCAATAGCTTCAGGAGAGTTCTATGGAAAAACAACGCCTAACCGTTGAAAACTCACTCAATGCACTTAATCATAGTGGAAACTTATTTCTCGAAGTATTTAGTCACGGCTCGTTATCGGTTGAAATATATCAACCTGACAAGGTTGATAAGCAACATCCTCATACGAGAGACGAGATTTATGTCATTGCCTCAGGTAGCGGTTACTTCATCAACGATGGTATCAAACAAGCTGTTGAAACAGGTGAAGTTCTATTTGTTGCAGCAGGTGCTGAACATCGCTTTGTTGACTTCACAGATGATTTTTCAACATGGGTTTTCTTTTATGGTCCTGAAGGTGGTGAAACAGATACTTAAAAAACGAGAAGCTTTTTCAAGCCTCTCGTTTAAATTTTGATTTTATCGCAATGTTAGATTGACAAGTACTCTAACCGCAGTTCCTCATTGTCTAACAGTTCTTGAGGCAAACCATCAAAAACCTTCTCACCTGTATCAATAATTACAGCTCTATCTGCAACTTTAAGTGCTGCCATTGCATTTTGCTCAACAAGAATAATTGTCAAACCTTCTTCTTTAAGCTTAATCAATACACGTTCAATATCTTTAACAATCAATGGCGCTAGACCTTCATAGGGTTCATCTAGTAGCAGTAATGATGAATCACGAGCAAGAGCCCTAGCCACTGCCAACATTTGCTGTTCACCACCAGAAAGTGTGATACCTTCTTGTGACTTACGTTCAGCCAACCTTGGAAACAAGTCGTAAATACGGTCTAGTGACCAGCCCAAAGGCGGAGCAATTTGTGCAAGTTGCAAATTTTGTTCTACAGTTAAGCCAGGAATGATTTTACGTTCTTCAGGTACAAGCGAGATTCCCCTTTGAGCAGCAGTGTGTGTTGCTAACTTGTGAATCGCTTCACCCTTCAGGAAAATTTCCCCTTCACGCACAGTTGGGTGTTCTGCTCTGGCAATACTACGCAAGGTCGTTGTTTTACCAGCACCGTTTTTACCCAGTAAAGCAAGAAGCTCGTTTTGTTGCAGTTCAAAACCAACACCTTTAAGAATATAACTCTCGCCATAGTAAGCGTGCATGTTTTTACAAGAAAAATATGGCTGGCTCATAGTTCTTCCACCCCTCCTAGGTAAGCTTCAATCACCTTAGGATCATTCTTTACCTCTTCTGGCGTACCATCAGAAATAACTCCACCCTGATGCAACACGGTTAGGTGTTCTGCCAAACTAAAGACCACATGCATATCGTGCTCAATAACTACTTGTGTCATATCTTCATCTTTAGAAAGCTTTTTCAAGAGATCAATCGTAGATTGTGTTTCTTGTTGTGACATACCCGCAGTTGGCTCATCTAATAGTAATAACTTAGGCTTTTGAGATAAGCAGATAGCTAACTCTAATCTTCTTTTATCGCCATAAGATAAATTGATAGCTTCTTCATCTGCTAAGTGTAGAAGATTCACACTGTCTAAAGCTTGCTCTGCTGTCGCCACACATTCTTTTCTACGACGAGGATGCTGGAAAAAATTCATGACAAAAGTACCATCTCTCTTAGCCAATGCAGAGATAGTGGTATTTTCCAAAAGTGTCATCTCAGGATAAATTTGGGGACTTTGAAAAACTCTAACAACACCCTTTTGGTTTACCTGATGAGGTCTTAGCCCCAAAAGACTGTCGCCTTGAAACAGCACAGTTCCAGAATCTGCTTCTAAATTACCAATAACTAAATTTAGAAAAGTACTCTTCCCAGCACCATTTGGACCAATGATTGCATGTGTGCGACCTTCTTCAACGGTCAGGCTTGCATTATCAACAGCTTGAAGACCACCAAAGCTCTTATTTAGACCATTAACTTCTAGTAATGCCATCAACTACCCTGCCCATTCTGGTCACTCTGCCCATTCTGCTTATTTCCTCTACCTAACTTCATAAGACGACGTGGAATATCCATAACTCCGCCAGGAAGGAAAATTACAAAAGACATAAAGATTGCACCAAGAATAAGTAACCACTGTCCAGTTTCGCCAGACAGAACATTTTCTAGATACAATACGATTCCAGCACCTATCATCGGTCCAAACAACGTTCCAACTCCACCAATAACAGCCATAATGACTACTTCTCCAGAGGTTGTCCACCTAAGACTTTCAACTGGAACAAATTTTTCGTGAATAAGGAAGAGTGCTCCAGCAATAGCCCCAAAACAACCACTGATAGTGAATGCCATGACTTTATACTTAAAGATGTCAATACCTGTGTAGGTTAATCTAGTTTCGTTTGACTTGATAGCTCGCAACATCAAACCATAGGGTGAGCGACGAATTTGTCTTGCTAAAAATAGGCATAGAACAGCCATGAATACGAGAAAGTAATACAAATTGCCGTGTTCTAGTGGCCAGCCAAATATATTGATATGCACATCTTCAGCACCAGTATAGCCGTTATCACCATTTGTCCATTTTGTTAAAGGTGCAATTGCAAGGAAGAAAAACATCTCACCAAAAGCAAGTGTCAAAATTGAAAAATAAATACCTTGCCGTCTTAGCGTTATCAATCCCACTAAAAAAGCAATAATGGTAACTATCACTGCTGCTATCAAGATGGCTACGAGTGCGTTACTAGTAAGGTTTGCTAAAATAAAACCGGCAACGTAGGCTCCACACCCCCAAAAGATGGCATGACCAAATGACAAATAGCCCGTAAGACCCACAAACAAATCAAATCCTAACACCAGAATTGCAAAAACAAGCATCAACTTTGCAAGGTCTGCATATCCGCCAATCAGTGGTAAAAACCATTGTAAGGAAAGAAAAAAGAGTCCAGCAACAATCATGATAACCCATTCACGAGCATCACTATCTGTTGTAAAAAATTTCATTAGCCAACCCCTTTCATACCAAATATCCCTCGAGGTCGAATACTTAAAACAACAACTGCAATGAAGTAGACAATCACCTCAGAGTATTGAGGAAAGGGCGACGCTGTTGTCAGTGTTGTAGCAAATCCGAGAAGAAGCCCTGCAACCACAGCACCAGAAATACTACCCATACCCCCAATTACCACAACCAAGAATGCAGGTACTAAGCGGAGCATACCTTCTCCAGGGTCAATTCCGAATACAGGACCATTAATAACTGCAGCTAATCCTGCAAACATAGCGCCTAAACCCACAACTATTGTGAACAATCTTGTTGAGTCTATGCCCAGATAACGCACCATTTCTGGATCACGCATACCTGCTCTAACCATCAAGCCAAACTTGGTATAGCGCAATAATGCAAAGAGTGCAACAACTGCCAAAATAGCAACGCCAATCATAATCAGACGGCTAGGTGGATAGTAGATAGACTCTGCACCAGGAATGTAGTCTCCTAAATTAATTCTCCGTCTGGCCCAGCGTGGCACATCAAATGATTGTGTCGTACCACCAAATATCCAACGCATAGTCTCTTGGACCATGAGTGCTAAACCAAAGGTTACTAATATTTGGTCAGTGACATCGCGTTTATAAAAAAATTGTAGGAGAACTCTATCGAAAATAATGCCGACTAAAAATAAGATTGCTGGAACAATAACGAGTGCCCAAGGCCAGCCTATGCTGTTAGAAATAACGAGACCTACATATGCACCAATAAGGTACAGGGCTCCATGGGCAAAGTTTGCTATGCCAAGCGTACCAAAAATCAATGTAAGCCCAAGCGCAACAAGGACAAAAACAGCTCCTAATTGCAAACTTGTAAGCAATTGTAAAATAATTTGATCTAAAGTCATAAGAAATAGATATTTCTTGCCAAAAAGCACCTGCTGTGGAAAAGTCCACAGCAGGTAATTTTTATACAGAAATATTAGGTATTAAGCCTCATCACCGTATGGACCAAGATCGCCTGGTCTGTCTGGAAGATCTACTGCGCCATCTTCATAAACAAGTACTGACTTGTCTACCTGATCAACAATTTCTAGAAGGTCATTATCGTCATCACGAGCACTTTCAGGCTTACCTTTCACGACCAGTACATCGTGGAAAGCTTGGTGGTCAGAACCACGATAGTCACAAACGCCTGGTCCAACACCAGCTACGCTGTGATCTTCAAGCGCACGGATAACTTCTGGTGGATAAAAAGTACCTGCACGCTCACAAGCGTCAGCATAAAGAAGTGTTTGAACGTATGATGTGTGTGCAGCCTGAGAAGGCGGTGTGCCATACTCTTCTACAAATGAATTTGTGAAAGCTTGTGAACCTTCGTCTTGAAGTTTATAACTCCAGTTCATTGTACCGAAGATACCTTCGATGTTGTCTTTAGCACCTGAAGCCATCAAACGGCTGTATAGAGGAACAACAATTTGGAAATCTTTACCATTAACTGTGCGCTCTCTCATACCAAAATCTACAGCCTGAGTTAGAGAATCAACCATGTTTTGACCATAGAAGTTAAGAACTAGCGTATCAGCATCCGAGTTAAGGACTTGTGTTAACTGAGGACTGAAATCTTTTGTCGTAATTGGCGTTAAGATATTGTTCTCAGTTGTCCAACCTTCTTGCTCAGTATATTCTTGCATTGAGCGAAGCTGTGACCAACCCCATGTATAGTCGGCTGTTAGGTGGTAAGCACGACGGTCAGCACCGTACTCATTTGCAAGCAAGCCACCTAGCGCACGTCCTGACATCTCAGTGTTGAAGAAGTAACGGAAACCGTAACGCTTTCTATCTGAACCAGTTGTGTCATTTGAGTGTGTTAGCGCAGCCATGAACAGAACTTTGGCTTCTTGGCAAAGACCTTGAACAGCGATAGCCACACCTGATGATGAACCACCAGTAATCATGATTGCTTTGTCACGCTCAATCAATCTACGAGCAGAATCACGTGAAGCAGCTGAGTTAGTTTCAGTGTCACCAGTAACAAAAGTTACTTTTTTACCTAAGATGCCTTCACCTGTAAGCGCTGATGGTTGCATTGTGTTCATCATGCCACCATCACCCTCACCATTGAGGTGTTTGATTGCTAATTGATAAGCACGGAACTCGTCAGCACCTTCATCTGAGTAAGGTCCTGTTTGTGGAAAGTTCAGTCCAAGAACAACGTCACCTGTTACAGGATAGTTACCTAGTGCAGGGTAGTCTTGTGCTCTTGCTAGATTATGGATTCCACCAATTCCCAGTTGATTTCCAACTGCAAAGGCACTTGCAACACCTGCTGCGCCCTTTAAGAAATTACGTCTGCTGATGCCTTTTTTAGCATTACCTTTGGCTTTATCATTACTGTTTGCCATAGTCAAACCATTCCTTTCGTCTGAATGAATTAATCTGTCTGAACAAAATGCTCTAACACAATGCTCTAAAAAATGCTATGCACACTTTAAATATTGGAACAGATTCAAAAAATGCGAAAAAATGTGTAGAAATCCTTCACGTCATTCAGAACTATTTTTATTTATTTCAGTCTTAAGTCTAACATAAAAAACCTTTAAAAGGTATGTGTACCTAATGTGAAAATGGTCTCCAAACCACAATATGTACACATTTTTTAGCCTAAGGGCTACAAATACTGTTATATCTTCTAAATTGATATGACTAAATAACATAGCTTTACTATGCCTTCTACAAAAGTAGGCTCGAGCTTTTTGGCAGGTATCACTACATTTAGCATCACAATTCATACTTCCCACAGCAACTATTGGGACAAGCACACGCTACTAGGCTTGTATAGTATTAGATTGGCGATTGTTGCATACTATTGACAACTTCGCACAAAAACACGCACTCAGTAAATTACTGAACAAAACAGGGCAGAATACTGGCAAAATACCAAACTCAAATCAGGATTTTGACCAAGCTTGTAAGAGCGTATAAGAGCGTAAGGAAGTGCCAGCATGGCATCATTTAGAAATATTGCAATCATTGCACACGTTGATCATGGTAAGACTACTCTGGTTGACGAAATGCTAAAACAAGCGCAAATTTTTCGCGCGAATCAAGACGTTGCTGATAGAGTCATGGACTCTGGTGACTTAGAACGTGAACGTGGCATTACCATTTTGGCTAAAAATACAGCGGTCGAATGGAAAGGCACGAAAATAAACATCGTAGATACACCTGGTCACGCAGATTTTGGTGGAGAAGTAGAACGTGCGCTTGGTATGGTCGATGGTGTTATCGTTTTGGTTGATGCTGCCGAAGGTCCAATGCCGCAAACAAGATTTGTTTTGCAAAAAGCACTTGGCTTAGGTCTCAAACCAATTTTGGTTATTAATAAAATTGATAGAAAAGATTCAAGACCCGATGAGGTTGTTGATTTAAGCTTTGACCTAATGGTTGAGCTTGGTGCTACTGAGGAACAGCTTGATTTTCCGATTATCTATGCTATTGCTAGAGACGGTAAAGCATGGACTGAACTCGAAGAACAAAAAGATAATTTAAGTGATCTCTTTGACTTAATCATCGAACACATCCCAGAGCCAGCAGTTGATAATGATGCTCCCTTTAAATTACAAGTATCAAACATTAGCTATTCGGACTATCTTGGACGTATTGCTATTGGACGAGTTCTGCAAGGTAGACTGAAAAAGAACGAACAAGTTAATCATTTGCGCCAAGATGGTACAAGTAAGATGACTCGTATTACTCAGACCTATACCTTCATGGGACTAAAACAAGAAGAAGTTGACGAAGTCGTTGCTGCGGATATCGTATCTCTGTCAGGTATAGAAAATGTAGAAATCGGCGATACGCTTTGCCATCCAAGCATAGAAGAGCGTATGCCAGTTATTACAGTTGATGAACCAACTGTTAGCGTGACACTTAGTCCAAACACCAGTCCTTTTGCTGGCAAAGAAGGTAAGTTTGTTACTAGTAGACACATCATTAACCGCTTAGAAAAAGAGCTATTAAGTAATGTAGCACTTAGGGTTGAAGACCTAGGGAACGAGTCATACCGTGTTTCTGGTCGTGGTGAGCTACACATTAGTATTCTTTTAGAGCAAATGCGCCGTGAGGGCTTCGAGTTTAGTGTCTCTCGTCCTCAGGTCATTATCAAAGAAGAAGACGGTGTCAAACAAGAACCTTATGAATATGTAGTTGCAGACGTTCCTGAAAAATCTATGGGTGGTGTCATGGAAACCTTGTCTTCTCGTAAAGGAACGATGCTAAACATGGTTCAAGAACAAGGTCGTGCCAAGCTTGAATTTAGTATTCCTAGCCGTGGACTCTTTGGCTACCGCAGTCAATTCCTATCTATGACACAAGGTGAAGGTCTACTCAATAGCATTTTTGATGGCTATAAGCCTATGACTGGCGTACTAAAAACACGTCAAAACGGTTCGATTGTTTCTATGGAGCAAGGTGAATCTTTTACCTATAGTATTTGGAAGCTACAGGACCGCGGTATCTTCTTTATTGAACCAAGTGAGACTGTTTATATTGGCATGGTTATTGGTGAAGCTAACAAATCTGGTGACATCAATGTAAATGTCTGTAAAAATAAAAAGCTTAGTGCTGTTCGCGTAAAAAGCTCTGATCACTCCAATATGACTCTTACGCCTGCTAAGAAGCTATCGCTTGAAGAAGCACTTGAGTACATCGAAGATGATGAACTATTAGAACTCACACCTGAAAATATTCGTATTCGCAAGAAAGAGCTTGATCCTACGAAACGTGCTAGGGAAGCCAAAAAAGCTGTAAGCGCTTAAAAACAGTACTCCAATAATATCCGATACTAATTGTCAAAGCCTATGCACAAGTTGCATAGGCTTTTTTTGACGCTTGTAAAGACTCTATTCTTGTAAAGGCTCTATTCTTGTATAGACTCTGTTATAACTTGGGCATTGCAATTCTTAATATGATTTGACTCTATAAAACACATATAGCAGGCGTGTAATACCAATTCCGTTT
>CALDTA010000371.1:0-3206 GCA_937924455.1 uncultured Deinococcales bacterium | reverse complement strand
CGTAGTCCACTAAGTTCTTCAGTGGCTTCTAATGACTACGATATTTGTGCAACTACAGCCTGTCAGTTGTACCGAGGTGTAAGCGTTGAGCATGAAAATACTGATAGAGCAGTGATGCAAACAGAAGGTCTTATATTGATGTTTAATGGGCGTATTGCTGAAACGCCTTATCATGCTGATTCGGGCGGGCATGTTGCTTCAAGCTTTGAAGTATGGTCGCAGCAAATTCCTTATCTAGATAGCAAGGTAGATATTAACTACAACAGCCCTTTTGACAACTGGCGTTACGACTTTCAGGCAGAGGAAGTTGCTGAATTTCTTCGTAATCAAGGCTATGTCGTTGGAAATATTCAATCTATAGCGGTGCAAGGTTTAAGCAATTCGAATAGGGTACAGCACTTAAGTATCAATGGAACACTCGGTCATGTGGAACTTCGTGGTCGGGTATTGCAAGATTGGATTCGTAGCTTTGGTCTGAAGTCAACCTATTTTGAAATGATTGGACCACTGACTGCCCAAGGGCAAGGTCATGGTCATGGGGTTGGTATGAGCCAGTACGGGGCAAAAGCACAAGCTAGTAACAATAAAGGCTATAAAGATATTCTGGCCTTTTATTATCCGCAGACTGTTGTGGAAATATATGGTGTTGCTTTAGCGTCTCGTTAATTGAGTTCGAATCAGTTACTAGGTTGGAATAAATTAGATAGCAGAGTAGTAATACTAGTCTTAGCCCTTTATCTTAGCCCCTCGCAAGCTTAACAGTCTTGATGACTTCTTTGATGTCAAGTTCACCATTTTCCAGCTCAGGCTGACATTCTTGTAGATAGCACTCTAAAATTGCATCACCAGTAGCATCTAAAGCACTGCGTACACCTGAAAGTAAGGTTAGGATTTCCTGACATTCACGGTCATTTTGAATCATATTTTGTAAACCACGAACTTGACCTTCTAAGCGCTTAAGTCTATTGATGATTTTGATTTTATCGTCTTGTTTAGGTCCTGTTGTTTCACTATCTTTTTTAGCAGTTTGACCCACCATAAAATTTCTCCAATGAACTAAATTCTACACTTTTTCTACTTTTGAAGTGCGTCGTATCTAACATCGTATCTAACAAAGTATTGCTTATGTGCTTAAACCGTGTTCGACGCTATATTTCGAAAATATATGTAGTAAAAGAATGCGTTAGAAGCGTCAAGTGTTCAACCATATATGAACAAGCTCGCAGTAAGCTGACTATTTAATTCGAAGCAAGCTTCGAGGAATTTATCATCCTGCAAGTTCATTATTAAACCTTGTTCTTAACTATGTCTAAATCTTGTGATAATCTTGTATATAGATGGGAACTAGTCCTTATTTTAATTTTGCGAGTCTTATTGCACTTTTAGCAGCACTTGCTTTTAGTTTGCCTTTTTTAGTACGTTTGGCAGAAAAGTTTGGTATCGACCGTAGCTTTAGCATTTTAGTAACTTTGGCTACTGCTATTGTTGCTTTAGCCTTTGTGGTTGTTCGCAACAGATTACGGCATAAAGAACGGATTTTGGCGAGAATTGCTCAGATTGAGGCTCAAATAGAAGATGCACCAGAGAAAGCTGCGTCGTATAGTTATCAATCTGACCATTTGGCGGACCTTTATCTTACTTTAGGGCAAAAGCAAAAGGCTGTGGATGCCTTTGAAAGATATTTGCAGATAGTAGAAGACCAGCAGGTAGAAGAAAAAAGAGAAAAAGAACGTGTTATAATAGCAATAGAGCGCTTAAAGAAGGATTTGGCGCAAAATCTTTAATGAATCTAAGTAAGGACGGATGTTGTGAAAGCTTATCGTGGTCTTGTAAAAGATGGCAAAGTGATTTTTGCTGAAGGTGTGAGTTTACCAGAAGGTGCAGTAGTAACTGTGACTATTGGTGAGGCTGAGCACATACGAGCTACGTTACAAAATAGACTTAAGCGAAATGTTCGTCGTCGTGTTAAGGCAAGATTGCCAAAGCTAGGTGAAAAGCTAGGTAAGCAGAAAAATGGCTTGAAAGATGGCTTGAAAGATGGCTTAGGTGTTGCTGCTCTTGAGCGTGTTTAGATCTGTTTTGGTGTTACTAATTGCTGTGACTTATTAGTATGACCAAGCTTTATTTAGTTCCTACCCCTATTGGTAATTTAGGCGATATTACCTTACGTGCCTTAGAGGTGCTTAAGGCTGTTGATGTTATTGCAGCAGAAGATACCCGACACAGTAAGAAGTTACTCGATCACTTTGGAATAGAAAAAAGGCTCGAGCGCTTGGATGCCCACACAATCCGTCAACGTGCAGCAAAGCTTTTCGATAATCATGAAAGCATTGCGTACATCAGTGATGCAGGTACACCCGCTATCTCAGATCCAGGTGAAGAGCTAGTGCGTTTAGCGCTAGAGCGAGGGGATGATGTCGAGTCCTTGCCGGGAGCAACTGCCTTTGTACCCGCACTTTTGCAGTCAGGTCTGCCAACAGCCCGTTTTTGCTTTGAGGGTTTTTTACCAAGAAAAGGTCAAGAACGTAAGCAGCGATTGCAAACGATTGCTGCGAGTCCATATACAACGTGTTTTTATGAATCTGCAAGAAGGGTACAAGCTACGCTTAAAGACCTTGCTGAATATTGTGATGTAAAGCGTCAGGTTAGTATCAGCAGAGAATTAACCAAGCGTTTTGAAACGACTTACCGAGGCACACTCGAAGCCTTGCAAGAAGAATTAGCTGGGCAAGAGCTAAAGGGGGAAGTCGTGATTGTTGTTAGTCCTCAAGAAGCACAAGTAGACAATGATTTTGTTGCCGAAACCGCTTTGTTGCGTGAAGAAGGATTGTATGGCAAATCTTTGCAAAAAGCATTGATGGCTATGGGGGCTTCTCGTAATTTAGCCTATCAATTATCGCTTAAAGATGAAACATAAAGTGGCAGTCTAAGTGGCAAGTGTAATGCATAAAAAAGCCACAAGGGAAATTAGTTTGATTCCCTTGTGGCTTTGGTTTTGAAGAAAGCTTAGTTCTTAGTTTGCTTTAGCACGTTCTTCTAGAACAGTATCATAAGCGGTTTTCAGTGCGTCATCGGTTTCTAAATCAACAAGTGCTTGACCTTGAACAGGACTGCGTTCACGTCTTTCAATTGTTTGATAAAAGTCAAAACTACCATCTTCATTGATAGTTGCTTTACCAGCAGATACACCATCAATAATGATTTCA
>CALDTA010000370.1:0-4440 GCA_937924455.1 uncultured Deinococcales bacterium | reverse complement strand
GAAGGCATATTTTTCTTACCAGCACTATTGACCCAAACTCTATCCGCAACTTGCATTTTGAGGTCTGTTCCTTCTGCTTGTATATGGACTTCTTTTGCAGGTGTTAGACGCTCAATCAACTGAGCTTGAAAATCTGCTATTTCTTGCCATTTAGCAACTGGGTCATCATCAAAAAGGAACATAGCATTATAGACAAAGTTTTCATAGTCATCCAAGCTCATGCCTGCATCTTGCGCTCCTGCATTGGTCGGAAAAAGTGTGCCACACCAACGTGTTTGATTTATTCGATGGTTTTGAAAAGGGCGCATTTGCTTCATTAGTTTGCTCATGCGAGATTTGTCAGCAGATTGTAAAGACTTGTTATTCAGTGGTGCATTGACACGAATCCAAGCATCTACTTGTTTGATTTCATTCATTTCAAAGGTAGGTTCTACTTCAAAATAGTCATCAGACGCAAATTTCAAAACATCTGCGGTCATTTCTGGATACGTAAGTCGCAAATACGGTCGTCCACCCGCTTTGAGAACTTCTTGAAAGAGGGCTCGAGCCATCGGGAGTGCAGGCGTCTCCACATTCAGCGAGACGATATCCCCCTCTTTAACATCCGTCGAATAATTCACTAACAGTTCTGCATATTTTTGATGAATAGCTTGAATCATAATACAGAAAAATACCATAATTGCCTACAAAAAAAGAGAGCCATCCTAAGATGACTCCCTTTAATAACTAGCATTACTTCTTTACTACTTCTTTACTACTTCTTTACTGCTTTGTCTTTACTGCTTTGGTGCCAACTCCAAATCTGTCATCGGAGTATTAGCTGGTAATTCATAGTTAAAGTCGTAGTGTTTAGCTTCCATACCTAATTCAAACTCTCTTGTTGTTGCCAAATCCCAAACGTCTGGCTGAGCAGCATCTGGAATTCTATCTGTAATAATGACACCATAAGGCAGCATTTCACTGACTTCAACATCAAGTTCGACACGAACATTGCCATTCTCTAGTGGAATGTGTCGTTTAACAACCGTTATAGGACCATAGACCACTGTCGTTTCGCGCAAGGCTTTAACAGAACCAGTACCTACCTTAAGAACAAAGTTGTTAGTACTTAGACCAAAGCTATTGGTCATTTGAACATAACCACTTCCACTACTAATGTTTGAACCATCAACTTCAAAAGGAATAGAGTGCTTATCTAGCTGTACACAATCTGTACCTTCTGGAACTTCTCTAAAGGTATAGTTACCTTCAACATCAGTACGTACTTGCCAACCATTACAGAGGATAAGACGTGCACCACCAATAGGTTGGTCAATACCTACAGTGTATTGTCTGTCACCATCAACATCTGCAAAGACACGCCCAACAACCGTACCTTCTGGTAAACCAGAGAATGGACCTGAACCAGGCAGAATATCTGCATTTACATTTACTGCTGTTTCAGTTGTGCCACCTTGAGCATTCACAGTTGCTGAGTTACGCAACTTGCCTGATGCACCAGGTAAAACACGCATCTTATAGGTAATTTCAACCTGTCCAAGGTCAATAGCACCAGTTTCATTCGCCGCTGCTGCTGGAATAGTAACTTCATCCCACGTCAGAACACCATTAGTCACAGTAGGTTCTAAACTTTGAACTTCTGTAACGCCTGAAACTCGTACTTCGGTACTATTAGGAATGTATCTTAAGAATCTATCAGGCGTATCCGCAATACTCACAATAGCTGCACCAGCAGTACTATCATTGATGACCGTTAGTCTGTAAATAACAGCCGTACCAATTTGATACTCACTACTTAACACAACTTTTTGAACACGAATCTGCCCATCATCTATCGTAGGTGTAGTAATTGTTCCTGGTGAGAATGTCACAACAGTAGGGTCACTGTTGTCTCCTGCACCATTACCATCAGGGTCAGGATTACTACCATCTTGAGAAACATCACTTACTACTGCGTTATCTGGACCTGTTGCTGTGACCGTTGCTGAATTTAGTATCACTCTCTCGCTAGTAATTTGCCCAGCAGCAATCGACATATCCAGCTTGATGGTTGCACTTACCCCAGCAGCGAGTGAATCTGTACCACTTAGAAGATTTTTATCCGCATTTCCATCGAAGTTTGGATTGACTGTTAAGTTAGAGCTTGTGCTTGTACCAATCACTGTATACTCTAAACCATCTGTCGTAACCACAAGATTATCGGTCACTTGAACATTGTTGAGTGTTACATTACTTGAATTAGTCAAGATAAAGTCATAGGTGATTCTGTAAACAGCATTTCCGCTACTATCAACATCTTCACTCACTGTCGATGACTTTGCTAGCGCTATGTCAACAACATTAGCCTGTTCAGTAAAGCTTACTGGGGTAGGCTCGTTGTTATCATATGGATTGCCATTATTATCTGGATCAATACCACCTTCTTGAGAGGTGTCAGAAACGGTAACACTTTCTGGTGTCGTACCACTTGCAATCGCAGAGTTGTTGTATGGTCCAAGCGTTCCGCTGTTTAGATTCACATTCACTGTCAGTGACAGAGAAGCACTTTCACCAACAGCTAAGCTATCTGTACCAGCGAGTAAGTTACTATCGCTAAGTCCATTATAGCTTTGGTTCACACTTAGGTCTGTACTGCTAACCGTAGCACTGTTGATAGATGGTCCACCAACAAAGGTTGTACCTAAGTCATCTGTAATTTGCAGATTGTTTAGTGGACGATTACCCATATTCAAAACAGTCATGCTGTAAGTCACGCTGTGACTGCCATCACTGTTTGCAGTAGGCGTACCCACAACCGTTTTAGCAAGACCAATACGTGGATCACTCACTGGTGTTACTGTTGGATCAGCAACATCAGTCGTATTTGGGTCATCGGTCAAAGTTACAGGAATGTTACTTCCATCAACTGTACCTTGGTTACGAATCTCGCTTACACTTGCTGGAATTGGGTTATTGAGTTCTGCATTGAACTGAACAGTAACTGTCTCACCTGGCGCAATATCACCGATATTCACTTCGATGCTTGTATCACCTGTGGTGTTACCTGTTACTACTGTTCCCTGTGACGTGATCACACTATGTAACAACGTCGTGTTTGCATCAGGTGTATCTGTAAAGATGACATCTTTAGCAATAACATTTGAAGTGTTAGTAATTTCAACTGCGTAGCCAACATTTTCTTCAGGCTCGAGCAACTCACTCGCCCCCGTGTCAACATTACGCACAACATAAATCTTCGTTGCTGTCACTGTCGTATCAGCGTCAATGACACCAGCGTCATAATCTATATTATTTTCGCCAGCACCCAGAGAAATCGAACCAGTATAACCGTCAGCATTAACATCACTATCTAGACTGTCATCTGTACCTTGATCTTGCAGTGTAAATGGCATCGATGCCATCGGCACGAACCTGAGAATATAGTTATCCGTAGTATCTATGTCAGTAAAGCCATACATACCACCATTTGCAGTTTGCACTGAAGCAAGCGCTGTTGTGCTATCTGGTGTGCCATCATTGTCAGCATCAAGATAGATCTCAACAGTTACGCCATCAACACCAACTTCACCAGTATCTTGAATGCCGTTTTCATTAGCATCTTTGAAAACTTTATTACCCAATGATGCAGTATCTAAAGCAGTAAAGGTAACAGGGGTTGGGTCGTTGTTATCGTAAGGATCGCCATTACTATCTGGATCTGGGCTAGTGCCGTTTTGAGAGGTGTCAGAAACGGTTACATTTCCAGCAGTTGTGCCACTTGCAATCGCAGTGTTGTTATAAGGTCCAAATCCACCAGTGTTTAGGTTTACATTCACAGTTAGTGTTATTGATGCACTATCTCCAACAGCTAAGCTATCTGTTCCAGCTAGCAAGTTGGTATCTGCAAGACCATTATAGTTTTGATTAACAGTTAAATCTGCACTACTCACAGTAGCACTATTAATTGATGGTCCACCAATAAATGTACTTCCTAAATCATCAAGAATCTGCAAACTATTCAGAGCTAAATTACCTGAGTTCTGAACAAGAATATCGTAACTAACAGTGTGAGTACCATCAGCATTAGGAGTAGCACTTATTAAAGACTTCGCTACACCAATTCTCGGATCACTTACTGGTGTCTTAGTACTGTCATCAGCATCTATTGTATCTGGATCATCAGAACCCACACGTGGAATATTTATTCCATCAACAATACCTTGGTTCTCCACCTGTGTGACACCACTTGCTAGTGGATCATCCACAACCACATCAAAGGTGATTGTGACAGGTGTGCCCTGTACGATTGTTCCAACATTTACAAATACACTCGTATCATCTGCTGCATTACCAGTCGCTACTGTACCTTGTGATGGAAGTACACTCGATACCACCAACGAAGTATTTGCATCTGGCATGTCTTCAAAAATCACATCATGTGCATCCATTGCTGTGGTGTTT